>JAIRSB010000016.1 GCA_031255655.1 Spirochaetaceae bacterium
CTCCGCGAAGGACTTCGTTATATAAAAAAACACGGATATGTATTGCGAATGGTTGTTCTTACGGCGGTATTTCTCTTTTTTTTCGCCCCTGCCGCGCTGTTGACGCCCTTACAGGTAACTAGGAATTTCGGGAACGATGTTTGGCGTCTTTCCGCAATAGAAATTACCTTTTCAGTTGGAATGATGTTAGGCGGTATTCTGATAGGAACATGGGGCGGTTTCAAAAACCGTATATATACCATGTCGCTTTCCTGCGCATTATGCGGTGTATTATCGATAGGGCTGGGTCTTGCTCCTTACTTTTGGCTGTACCTTGCGATTATGGCGGCAATGGGCTTGTCGTTTCCGCTTTGGAATACGCCGTTTATGGTTTTATTACAAACGACGGTAGAAACGGCGTTTATGGGAAGGGTTCTTTCGGTTTTTAGTATGGTATCCAGTACAATGATGCCTTTGGGTATGGTTGTTTTCGGCCCAATTGCGGATACTGTTTCAATAAACGTTCTTTTTGTTGGAACTGGCGTCATAGTAACGCTGCTGGCTATTCCGTTAATAGTCAGTAAAACATTGCGTAACGCGGGAGAGGGGCGCGTATACATTGACGGAACGGACTGAAGTCATGCCTTCACACATGGCGCGGCCACGCGTGGCGGCGGTGAATGGCGGACGCCCTTGTAGGCATTTTTTTGTGCGGGCCGCAATGACGGGCGGGTGCGGGGCGGTTTTGCGGGGAAAAGGCAAAGCGTCGTGGCTGGCAAGGCTTGTACTAACTTTCGGTCTTCGGCATATCTTGCCGGAAAATGAGAGTATCGGAACGCTGCTCTTGCATAAAAAGCAAAACAATGAAAACGGCTTGGCAATAAATTTTACCGGAAACGGCTTGTTTTTCTCATTGAAATTATAAAAGCGAATAGCCTCATATTCGCGAAATTAAAACTACAGAGGCGCGGCGTTTGAAAGCACGTTGGGCGGATGCCATACTCACCCCGCACGCAGGGCGTGCGGGGTGAGTATGGCGGCGTCGAAAACGGCGCTAAATTCCCTAAGCGTTACTTCCGGCCTGCGGTAGTCTGCGTTTGAGCCTATAGAAGCGAACCAGTTCTGGAAATTTACGCGCCCCGCGCCGGAGGCTTGTTTTTCAATGACATAAGCTACGGCGGTTTTCCGCGCTTTTATGCTTTTAGCGGCGCGTATCCAATCGCCCAAGTCATCCTGAAAATCGCTTACGATAAAGAAGGCTGAGTTTTCGGTCAGATATTTTTTGCAGTACTCAATGCCCCGCGCCATGAGCGTCCCCCCTCCTGCCGCGAAGTTATCAGACTCGTTTAGCAGGGTGTCGGAGCAAAGGCTGTCCGACCAGCAGACAAGGCGGCTTTTTTCCTTGTTAAAAAAGCCTTCCGCTTTGATGATGGAGTGGACAACGCGCTTTAGTATGGACGACGGCACGCTGCCGGACACGTCCAGCAGCACACAAAGCGTGGCAGGCGTTTTGTCGACAACGCGAAAGCGGCGCGGAATGATGATGTCAGTGTTGTATTTGCCGCGGTTGCTGTTGTAGAGCATATCGGTGTAGAGGCGGCGTTTTTTGTATATCACACCGCGCTCGCGTAGTATTCGCGTAAACTCCTCAAAGCTCTCACATTCGCTTACAGAATGCGTGGCCGCCGCACCTGTGATATGCGTTGTTCTACCGCGCTTTATCGCGGTGTCGCTGTCGTTTTCGTCTACTATTGTGTCGCGTGCTTCATGGCCTTCTTTAACATGTTTTTCGGCGAGTATTTCTTTATTGTATGCGCTAATGTCTCCGGTTTTTATTTTATTTCCTTCGCCGCCGCTTATCATATCAAGTGATTCACGCATATTTTTGCATAAGAAAATCATGTAAGTCATCCAGTCTAGTCCCGCAGGCCAGTTTTCAGCGGGGTAGGCAAGATATTCTTGTTTTCGCGCGCTGGCGACTGTGTTTTTTTCCAGCAGAGCGCGGACATCGCGCCAGTTATCTTTGAATAATTTGCTGTTCACTTCCATAGCTTGCGCCGCGCCAGCAAAGCGTTCATAAATATATGTTGAATACATCCCTATACACCGGTTTATGTTTTTGTCTTCCGGCAGTCTTAAAAAAATTGCGGACATATTCTTGCGAAAGAATTCGTCGAACTGTTTTTTTTGCGCCTGCGATCGCGTGTAGTGGTTGTATAGTATGCGGGCTTTTTCACGCAAATCGCAGACGCGCCGCGTCCGCGCGTCTATATTTTTTTTTATGTAAACGCAATACTCGCCGGGCGCGGCGCGGTACGAAAACGACAAAAGCGCATCCTCCGCGTTATCATCATTTATATACGTCACGGATACTTTAAGCCGCTTAAACAGCGTGTCCATATCATCCACGTCATCAGCGTAATCCGTGTAATTCACGGATTTCAAGAGTTGTCCGTGTAACGTGGATTAAGGGGATTTTAGATCTGTGCCATCCGGTTTTTAAAATGGCTGTCCACATATTATGCTTATTACATATAACTTGTTCGACAGCCCGACCGAGCTATCGAACAAGTCTAATGTTATCTGCGGTTTTCAGAAGGCAATGCGGCGGAGTTACCGAACGGGACTAATAATTTGTATAATTATATTATGAGTTTCAAAACTTTTGTTTTGGAAAGACGCATTGAAATCCACTGTTTCATAACGTTAAAAGATCGAAAACTTTAACGCGGAGGTAAATGAAATTTGTCACTGCTTTTAGGTGACGCTCGCGCGTAAATATGGAAATAGCGGATTTAAGCTTATTTTTATGGAAGGTTTATTTTTGAACAAAAACGGAAAACATAATTTTAAGCGGAAGCATAAAAACAGCCTCCGCCGTTTGGTAACGTACATCGCCCTTTGGTCGTTGATAGTTTCGGCGCTTTACGCAGCCGCAGGGCTTGTTTTAACGGCTGTACACAAAACACCGTCCATCATGTTTTTCAGAGATGGAGTCGATTACGGATTAACGCTGTTGCAATGCGCGCTGGGACTCGTAATTCTGTTCCTGCCCGGGCTGCTGGAAAGACGTTGCAAAGTCGTAATTGAAAGCTTTGTGTACATTTTTTTTGTAGTGTTTTTATACGCGGCCATAATTTTGGGCGAAGTACACGATTTTTATTACCGCGTTCCGCACTGGGACACATTGCTGCACACTTGTAGCGGGATTATGCTAGGCGCGCTGGGCGTTTCGATGATAGATACCCTGAACAACAACAAGAAAGTCCGGCTTAATTTGAGCGAAGGCTTCGCCGCACTGTTCGCGTTTTTTTTCGCGGTAACACTCGGCGTTATATGGGAAATATACGAATTCATGATAGATAAGTTTTTAGGCTTCAATATGCAGAGATACAAGTTAAGAGACGGTGTTCCGCTTCTTGGACAGCTTGCTCTGTACGACACGATGAAAGATTTGATAGTTGACGTATTGGGGGCTTTGGCAATTTGCATAGTCGGCTACGCCATGTTAAAACAGAAAAACAGGCGTGTGATGAAACTCCTACAATCGTCTGCGCCGCCGGCATTGCCCAGAAAAAGTGAAAAGAGCCGTACAGCTGCTAAAAGCGGCGCGTCCCGCGGAGGCTGACAGGGTGCTATAAACCGGCGTCCGGGAAAGGCGGGGCGCGGTGCAGTACGGAGGCTATGACCGCGTTTTCTGGACGGCTTAGGGGCGGATCGGCTTCTAAAATCGCGAAGGCTTCGGCGCGGGCACGGGCAAGGCAGTCCGCGTCCCGCACCGGGTCGGCGATGCCTAGCTTTAGGTAGCCGGACTGCTCTGTTCCGGCTATCTGTCCCGGGCCGCGCAGTTTGAGGTCTTCTTCGGCTATCACAAAGCCGTCGTTGTTTTCGAGCATCACTTTGAGACGCTGTTTGCCGTCCTCCGTCAGCTCATCGGAATAAACCAGAAAGCAGAAAGACTGTGCCTCTCCGCGCCCTACGCGCCCCCGCAACTGATGCAACGCAGAAAGTCCGAAGCGTTCCGCGTGTTCAACCACCATGCAGCTGGCGTTCGGTACATCCACACCGACTTCCACAACGCTGGTGGCCACGAGTATCTTTGTTTTGCCGGAGCGGAACGATTCCATTATTTGGCTTTTTCCGTCCTCCGTGATTTTTGAATGAATAAGCGCAAGCGGCACACCCGGAAACACTTCCTTCGCTAGTCTTTCCGCCATCGATTCGGCGTCTTTTAGAGAGCGCGATATTAGTTCGCCGCCGCTTTCCACCGCCTCTATCAGCGGGTAGACGAAGTAAGCCTGCCTCCCTTGTGCGAGTTCGCGCCGCACGAAGTCGTACACTTTCTTTTCGTTCGATTGCCTAGCCAGATGAGTTTCTACTGGTTTGCGGCCAGGCGGCAGAGTGGAGATGACGGAAACGTCCATGTCGCCGAAAACGGTTAACGCCAGCGTGCGGGGGATGGGTGTTGCGCTCATCATCAGAAGGTCGCAGCGTTCGCCTTTGGCCAGAATTGCCTGCCGCTGTGTAACGCCGAAGCGGTGCTGCTCGTCGATGACGACAAGGGAGAGCTTTTTGTACTGCACGTTCTTTGAAAACAATGCGTGTGTGCCGAGCGCAAGGTCAACGCCGCCTTCGGCAAGCGATTTTAGCAGTTGTTTGCGTCCGGCGTTCTTGACGTTTCCGGTAAGAAAGGCGACTCGGACGCCCAGCGGTTCCAGCAGGCGCGCCGCGTTTTCGGCGTGCTGGCGCGCTAAAAGTTCGGTGGGTGCCATGATGACGGCTTGTGCTCCGGCTTCTATTGCCTTGAGCGCGGCCATGAACGACACAAGCGTTTTGCCGGAGCCTACATCTCCCTGCAAAAGCCGTGCCATCGGGTAAGGGCTGTCCATGTCGCGGTTTATGTCCGCGAGAGCTTCCCGCTGACCGGAGGTCAGCGGGAAGGGCAGGCGTTCGACAAAGCGGCGTTGCAGCGGACTAAGGCTTCCGCTATTCGCCATGTCTTTCCCGCCGTCCGCCACCGCGCCCTTCGCTTTCGCCGCGCTTTTTCTCTCAAGGGCGCGTTTCCCAACGATGATTTCCAGATAGAAAAGCTCTTCGTAAATGCAGGTTTTTTGGGCTAGTTCCAGCTGCTCGATGTTCTTTGGAAAGTGCAGGGCGCTGAGGGCGTCCGCTTTTGAAAGAAAGCCTTCGCGTTCCATGATGGCGGCGGGCAATTCGTTTTCAAGCGGTGCGGCGTACTGTCTGAGCGCGGCTTGAATGACGGAGCGCATGTAATTTTGAGTTAGTCCGGCACAGAGCGGATACAGCGGCAGTATGCGGAAAAATTCTTTCCCGGAATTATCCGACGTCAATTCCGGCGGCATCAACGGCATTGCCGTTGGTGCCGCCGGAATTGATGCCATTGGCTCAAACTCGAACGCACTTGACTGTAGCTCTCCGTACCTGTACGAAAAGCTGCCGTACAAATAATACCGGCATCCCGGTAAAAGCTGTTTTTCCAGAAAAGGGCGGTTAAAGCAGACAAGAACCGCGTTTGTCTCACCATCGCTGATGTGCACCTTGAGGGTTTTTACCCTTCCAAGCTGCGGCCATTCGGTATGAGTTACCGTTACCGGAACGCAGACTTTTCCTTTTTCAAAACAGCGCAGCGGGACAACGCGGCTGCGATCTTCCCAGTCCCTTGGATAGCGGCATAATAGCTGCGCTATGCTGTATATCCCCGCGTTGGCAAAGTATTTTACTTTGGCAGGGCCTATACCTTTTATATTGGTAATTGGCGCCGCTAACTCCCGCAAAAACAATTAAAACCCCTAAAACGGGAGTGACATGAAAAATCTTTCCAAAAGGCGAGTCAGAGCGCCCAGCGCAATTCCTACAAAGGCCAGCAACACTATCGGAACGATTAAAGCCGCTAGATAGTTCACTATCCGTCCGCGGAACAGCAGCCTGTTTATGCGGAACTGGATGGGAGAAGCGATGGTGTCGATTACTTTCCAAAACGGCGCGTAAATGTCGGCTTTCAAGATGTAGGCTACCAGACGCAGCATCAGAATAAAAATAAGAAATCCGGTGATAAAAGAGACCGCAGACCAAAATATGCCTAGGCTTAGAGCAAGGACTATTCCTAAGCTGATTCTGCCGAAACGCGCTATTGTGGAAACTACGTTGCTGATAATTGAAAGAACGGCAAGCGCAGCAACCGGAGAGAAGTCTATGCCCCCGACACGAAGTGCGGAAAAGCCGCGGAAATAGTTCAGGTACGGGTCTGTAATCGCACATAGAATCCCAAAAGGCCGCCCGAAGCCGCCGTTCCCGCTGAACCACGAAAGTATTATGCGTATAAACAGCAGCAGCGAAAAAACATTCAGTACGCCGCTTACTACGGACATGATGGTCTGCAACATATTTTACTCCTCGGATTTGGGCAATAACTTTGTTGGTTATTGACCAAATCTCGCAAAATGCTTTGCATTTTGCTGTTTTTTAATGGTTGTCGTTTAGAAACCGAAGTTTCTAAACAACTTTTTCAAGTTATGACAGCCATGCGTCCGCAACAACGGCGCAGTGCTTCAACGCATTAAGATGGTCGGTTTTGGGCGCGGCTCCAAGCGCGATACTACGCAGGCGAACCTCGTTATTTTCGACAGGAACATGAAAATAAACCGAGCAGGGGCCGGAATATTCGTAGATGCAGTCGCGTACAGGATATAGGTCTTCCACACTTTTCACCGTGTTTTTCTGTAAGCGTATATGCAGTTCCCGCCATGCCATCTCATCCGCCCGAGAAATATCCAGCAGCTCTTTGAATATTAGGCCTTGTTTGTCGTCCCGCCTGTTGTACGTCCCTTTGAAAGCTATCACAGTATCCACCGCCAGCTTTTCGCTGAATTTTTCCCACTCATCGCAGAAAAACGTTATATCAATGCTGCCGTTATAATCGCTAAGAGAGCCGAAACCCATCCAACGGTCTTTATTTTTTCCTTTTGTTATCTGGTAAGGCTTAAGCGAGGTCAGAATTCCGGCAAGTGTAAAGGCTTCGCCTTCATTTGCTGTTCCATCCGGGTTAGCAAGGTTTATCTTTACGGCGCGTTTCCAGAAATCTTTGTAGGGGTCTAACAGCGACAATGACGGCACTGAATAGGATGCGGGGGACTGGGAGATAGCAGGGGCAGTGGACGAAAAATCTGATGGCGCGGATTCCGACTCCGCGCTTTTCGCTGAAAGATTTACATCGTTTATATCAAAGACTTCTTTTACAATGACGGCGGGGTTTTCGTTCCTGCGGTCAAACTTCCCTTTTATAACGACAATATCGTTAACTGCCAGCGTATTGCGGTACTTTTCCCAAATGTCCGCAAAAAACGTAATCTCGATATCACCGTTGTAATCCGAAAGTACGCCGGAACCCATAAAACGGTCTTTGTGACGCCCTTTCTTTATCTGAATTGAGCGCAGAGTCTTTATCACTCCGGCAAAAACATGGTCGCGTCCGGCAAGTATCTTGTCCGGTTCCGACAAGTCCGCCGTTACAAGACTTTGCCACTTTTCTTTGTGAGCGTCGAGCGGATGTCCCGAAAAATAAAACCCAATAAGCTCCTTTTCCATACGCAGTATTTCATTGCGTTCCCATTCGGGGGCCGGAATAAACTCGAAATCGGCGTACTCTTTTTCGCCGGAATCCTCAAACAAACTGCCCTGCGCGGAGTTTTTATCATCCTTTTTTTTCTGCGCGTATTCGGCAGCCCGTTCCAAATTCGCGGCAAGTGTAGAACGCCCGATACCGAAACTATCGAACGCCCCCGTTTGTATTAAAAGTTCCACGACTTTTTTACCAACCAGTTTTATGTCCACCCGGTCAAGAAAATCCATGAAGTCTTTGTAGGGGCCATCCTCGCGGGCGCGGACGATTTCTTCGGCAGGGCCGGATCCTACACCTTTTATGCCGAGCAGTCCGTAAAATATTTTCCCGTTGTTCACGGTGAACAGACGCCCTGAATTCCGCACATCGGGCGGTTCAACCTCTATGCCCATCCTGCGCGCCTCGTCAATGTATAGCGGCAGTCTGTCCGTGCTGTTAATTTCTGTGGTAAGTTTTGCCGCCATGAATTCAACGGGGAAGTTAGCCTTTAGATACGCCGTTTTGTACGCTATGACCGAGTAAGCCGCCGCGTGGCTTTTATTAAAACCGTATCCGGCAAACGGCAAAAGTATGTCAAATATAGTACCCGCCAGCTTTGCCGTAAAGCCTTTTTCTACAGCTCCCGCAATAAACTTTTCTTTTTCGGCGGCCATGACCTTTTCTTTCTTTTTTCCCATGGCGCGGCGTAGAATATCCGCCTGTCCCAGCGAATAGCCTGCTATGCGCTGGGCTACCTGCATAACCTGCTCCTGATAAACGATAACGCCGTATGTTTCTTCCAAAATGTCTTGGAGGCTTTCGTCCGGGTATTTGATGGGTTCTACGCCGTTTTTGCAATTTATATACTGGTCTATATTCTCCATCGGGCCGGGGCGGTACAGAGCGTTCAACGCTATCAAGTCTTCTATTTTGCCCGGCTTTGTCCGCTTAAGAATGCTCTGCATCCCTTCAGATTCAAACTGGAATATGCCGGAACTTTTCCCCTCTCCCAGCATTTCAAATGTCGCTTTGTCATTCTCTGGAATGTTTTCAATGTCGAAATCCGCGTATTCGGGGCCTTTGCCGCGCACGATTGCGACGGTGTTCTTTATCAAATCAAGATTTTCAAGTCCCAGAAAATCCATCTTTACAAGGCCCGCGCTTTCAAGCTGGTCCATTGTGAACTGAGTGGCAATGCCGCCTGTAACCGAATCGCGGTAGAGTGGCACATAATTATCCAGCTTCGATTTCCCTATCACTACGCCTGCCGCGTGCAGTCCGGTATTCCGCGCCTTGCCCTCTAGCTTTCGGGCAAAATGAAATAGCTCCTGATAGCGCGGGTCATCTTCCAGCTCTCTAAGCCGCGGCTCGTCCTTGAAGGCGCTTTCCAGCGTCGTCTGCGGCTTTTCGGGGATGAGTCCCGCTATCATGTTCGCTTCGTTAAGCGGGATGTCCAGTACGCGCGCGACGTCTTTTATGACGGCGCGCGCTTTTAGCGTGGTGAAGGTGATTATTTGTCCCACACGCTCGGCGCCGTATTTCTGCGTAACATAGTCAATCACCTCGCCGCGGCGTTCCTGACAAAAATCGACGTCAAAGTCCGGCATGGAGATGCGTTCGGGGTTCAAAAAGCGTTCAAACAGCAGGTTGTATTTGAGCGGGTCGATGTCCGTTATGCGGAGGCTGTACGCGACTATAGAACCGGGTCCGGAGCCGCGCCCAGGCCCTACGGAGATGCCGTTCTTCTGCGCCCAGTTTATGAAATCCGCAACTATCAGAAAGTAGCCGGTAAAGCCCATATCGATTATCGTTTTTAATTCAAGTTCCGCGCGTTCTTTTATCGCGCTGTTGTAATTCGGGTAGCGTTCCGCCAGCCCTTCCATAGCAAGCGCGCGCATGTAGTCGTCCGCGTTTTCGTAACCAAGCGGAATGTCAAACGCCGGCAGATAGTTGACCAACTCCTTCGTTTTGACGCGCGGGATTTCGGTTTTGCACCGTTCCGCTATTTTGATGGTGTTCGAGACGGCTTCCGGGTAATCAGGAAAGAGTGCGGCCATCTCTTCCGCCGTTTTAAGATAGAAGCTGTCGCCTTCAAAGCGCAGGCGGTTTTCATCGGAGCGTTTCTTTTTGGTGCCGATGCAGAGCAGTACATCGTGCACCATACTGTCCGCCTTTTCTAGGTAGTGCACATCGTTTGTAACGACTAAGCCTATACCTGTCTTTTTCGCTATTTCTATTATGGCTGGATTGGAATCTTTCTGTGCTTTAAGGCCGTGATCCTGTATTTCTAGGTAATAGTTATCCGCGCCGAATAAATCGCGGAACCACAAGGCGCGTTTTTCGGCTTCGTCCTTCTTGCCCGCAAGAATTAGACGCGGTATCTCGCCTGCAAGACAAGCCGACAAACAGATTAAACCCTCGTGATACTTCACCAAAAGCTCTTCATCAATGCGCGGTTTGTAGTAAAAGCCTTCGGTGTATGCCAAAGACGAGAGTTTTAGCAGGTTGCTGTAACCTGTTTCTCCGGTGGAAAGCAGAACTAGGTGATAGGATTTTCCTTCGCTTTTTTCATCATCTTCGACTGTATGTTTGGGGCTGCCGCGGTCGTGCCGCGAGCCTCGCGTCATGTAAAACTCGCATCCTATTATCGGATGAATTCCGGCTTTTTCGCAGGCGTCCCGAAACTTCAGCACACCGAACATATTCCCATGGTCGGTTATGGCAAGGTGTTTCATACCCAGAGCCGCCGCTCTGCCGGCCAAGTCTGCTGCGGTTGCGGCTCCGTCCAACAGCGAGGCATCGGTATGTACATGGAGATGGGTAAAATCAATCATGTCTTATTTTAACTTATAATTTTATTTTTCTTCCAGTCTTGGATGGGTGCTGGACGGGCGCGAGGCGTGGGCTTCGTCAGCGAGAGCCGCCGGCTGCTTCGTGGTTTAACCGCAGATGACACGGATGGGCACAGACGGCGTGGACCACTACCCACACTTTCCGCCGGCGCTCTTGAAATTGTGAAATACAAGGATAATAATTGCATTTGTTACCAAGCTTGACAGCCGGATTGCCCGCCAGTGCGCTCATCCGCGCCGGCTCGGCAGGCGGCTTTGAGCCAAAGCCAACGCGATGGAGAGCCTCCACTCCGTAGTGTGGAGGGCCACTGCTCCCGAGTGCGGAGGGTCTCTATCACGCGCAAAATCTCTGAGGGTATAAGAAGATGATAGTTGTTTTAACAAAGGATATTTCGCCGCATGATGCGGAGATGGTGCGCTCCTACC
>JAIRSB010000040.1 GCA_031255655.1 Spirochaetaceae bacterium
GCGCCGCGTCTTACTCTGCTGGATTCCGAAGGCTCGGTGCTGTTTGATTCGGTGTATGACGCGGAGAGCATGGAAAACCACGCAGACCGCCCCGAAGTCCGCGCGGCGTTGGACGGGAAGGCGGGCGAGAACTTCCGCTTCTCTAATACGCTGGAGAAGCAGACTTACTACCGGACGCTGCCGCTGGAGGGGGGCGGCGCGCTGCGAATCGCCGTGAGCATGGACAGCATAAGCGCGTCCGCGTTGGATTTGCTGCCGCTTACTATGCTGATAACGCTGCTAACGTTCATCTGCGCCGTGGCGGGCGCATCCAGAATTACAGGCAGGATAGTTAGGCCGATTAACGCTCTCAATCTGGAGACGCCGGAAGAGAACGATATTTATGACGAGCTAAGTCCGCTGCTTTCGCGCATTAAATCGCAGAATGACCAGCTTGAAAGGCGCATCGCACAGCTGCGTAAGAAGCGGCTGGAGTTTGAGGCCATCACGAATAATATGCGGGAGGGGCTTGTGCTGCTGGACAGGGACGCTCGTGTGCTGTTGTGCAACGAGAGCGCGGTTAAGCTGCTGGGTGTTCACGCGGGGGTGGGCGAAGGTCAGAATGCCTTGTGTCTGCGGCGGGACGAGCCGTTCCGCGCCGCGCTGGAGCGGGCGCTGGGCGGCGCGGCGGCGGAATGCTCTCTTTCTGCCGGCGCGGCGTGTCTGCGGCTTATGGCTAGCCCTGTGATGGACGGGGGCAGGATTCAGGGGGCGGTGTTGCTGTTGCTGGATGTAACCGAGCGGGAAGACCGCGAAAGGCTGCGGCGGGAGTTTTCCGCCAATGTGTCCCACGAGCTAAAGACGCCGCTTACTGTGATTTCCGGTTACGCGGAGCTGTTGTCGCGCGGTTTGGCCGGCGCGGAGGATGCGGCGGCTTTCGGCGGCAAGATATATGCCGAGTCTCAGCGTCTGGTCAATATAATCAATGATGTTATGCAGCTTTCCCGTCTGGACGAGGGGGCGGTAACTCTTGAGAGGGTAAATCTGTTCGCGCTTGTAAGCGAGGCCTTAGAGCGCGCCGCCCCTGTCGCCCGTTCGCGGGGGGTGGGGCTTAGTGCTTCCGGTGAGGATGTGTTTATCAGCGGCGTGCCACAGATACTGCGCGAGATGGTGTTTAATCTGGTGGACAACGGCATTAAGTACAACCACGAAGGCGGCGTGGTGCGTGTATCGCTTGTGGTCTGCGGCGGGGCGGCGCGTCTTTGTGTGGAGGATAACGGGCTTGGTATTCCGCCGGCGGAGCAAGAACGTGTGTTCGAACGTTTCTATCGTGTAGATAAGAGCCGGAACACGTCTACCGGCGGCACGGGTCTTGGTCTTTCTATAGTAAAGCACGGCGCCCAGCTTCACGGCGCAAGCATAGAACTAGAAAGCGACGGCATATCCGGTACAAGGATATGCCTGACATTCCCCAAGCTATAACGTGAGCGCGGCGGCACGGATGAAGCATGTTGGAGATGTGTGATGGGGGGGGGGGGGGCAGAGGTGGTGACTTACAAGGAGGTGTGGCGCGGGCAGCGTTATTGCGAGCGGCTGCCTCTCATCATTGCGAGCAAAGCGAAGCAATCCCGCGCATGAGTCGCTTTGACTGGATTGCTTCACCCTAACGGGCTGGCAATGACGGCTATCCTGTGAAACGCCCAACAATCCGTGCTATCCGCAGTGTAAATTTACCACCTCTCCCAAATGAACTTTTTGCCATTATTCTTTCTTCACTTGTTTCACTCCCTCTTTTGTAAAGACAATTTTAGTATATCGGTGCGAACCAAGTGCGATTGAAATAGCGGTTTGCGGCGTATCTGGACTGCACCCTCGCCTCTCCCAAACCTTCGCGCCATCTTTTTTTGGCTTGACGCTGGCGGGAGATGAATTTATCCTTCAATCTATGGTTAAACGTAATCGTAATATAGGGCGGCTCAAAGCTGCTTACTTGTTCCCGGAAATAGCGCGGCTGCGGCGCGAGTTTGCCGCCCAGCACCCGGACGCCAAAATAATCAGCATGGGGGTGGGTAACACCACCGAGCCCATACTGCCGCATATCGCCGCCGGATTGACGGAGGGGGCGCGGCGGCTGGAACGGGCGGAAACCTATTCCGGCTATGCCGACGAAGGGCTTGCGGAGCTGCGCGAGCAGATTTCCGGCGTGTACTACAAAGTCGCGTTCGGCATTGATGAAATCTTTATCAGCGACGGCTCTAAATGCGACATCGGCAGACTGCAAACCCTGTTCGGGCCGGAAGTAAACATCGCCGTCCAAGACCCGTCCTACCCGGTGTACGTGGACGGCTCCGTCGTCATAGGCGCGGCGGGAAAAGACGACACGGCGTCAGGCGGCGGCTACAGCGGCATCCGCTATCTGCCCTGCACGCCGGAGAACAACTATTTCCCAGATCTGTCAAACATCGAAAACGACAGCATCATATATTTCTGCTCGCCGAACAACCCGACGGGCGCGGCGGCGGACAAGCGGCAGCTTTCGTCTTTGGTGGCGGCGGCGCTGCGTACCGGCTCAATCATCGTGTACGACGCGGCCTATTCGGACTATATAAGAGACGGCGCGCTGCCAAAAACGATTTATGAAATACCGGATGCGGACAAATGCGCGATTGAGGTGAACTCGTTCTCAAAGTCGGCGGGCTTTACCGGAGTGCGGCTCGGCTGGAGTGTGGTGCCGAAGGGTCTGCGCTTCGCGGGCGGCGAGAGCGTCAACGCGGACTGGTCGCGCCTTACATCGACGATTTTCAACGGTGCGTCAAACATTGCTCAGTACGGCGGGCTTGCCGCGCTGGACGGCGAAGGACAGCGCGAGATACGGCAAATGACGGACTTTTACCTTGAAAACGCAAGTCTTATACGCGGCGCGTTAAATACACTGAAAATAGACTGCGTAGGCGGCGACAACTCTCCGTACATCTGGGCGCGTTTTCCAGGACGCGCAAGCTGGGAGGTGTTCGCCGAGCTGCTGGAAAAATATCACATAGTAACAACGCCCGGCTCTGGTTTCGGTCCGGCAGGCGAATCGTTTATCCGCTTTTCCGCCTTCAGCCACCGTGCCGGAATTGAGGAGGCGTGCAGACGGCTGACGGCGCGGTGAAAGCGGTTTTCGGCCCCTTCGTCCACTCATGAAAAAATGACCTTTTAGAGATATTAGAGATAGCTGAACGAGACCAATGCCCATCGCTGAACAAGGCCGCCTTTCAAAATAGGAACGTGAAATGTCCCAGAAATCCGAACACGACAAGTTACGCATAGAGCGGGCTTTGGCGCGCTGCCACAGTGCGCGCGGCAGAGAGATTGCCGCAATCATTGACGAAATGAGACTTAACGCGGACTGCGTGATTGCCGCGCTGTTGTTTGACACCGGTGAGGACGAGGTCGGAAAAACGAGTCTTGCCGGGGAGTTTGGCGAAAGCGCGGCATCTTTGGCGGCGGGCACGGCGAAAGTGTTAAAACTTTCTGCGAAGGACAAGTCCATAGCCGAAGCGGAAAAAATCAGAAAAATGCTGTTCGCCATGATAGAGGACATCCGCGTCATATTTATATGCCTTGCGGAAAAGCTGCAAGCCATGCGGACGATAACGGATTTTCCTGAGGACGAGCGCAGAGGAATCGCTCAGGAATGTATCGATATTTACGCGCCGCTGGCTAACCGCATCGGCATCTCTTGGCTAAAAGACGAAATGGAAGACCTTTGCCTTAAACAGCTAAACCCAGTCACGTACCACCAAATAAGCGGCATTGTATCGCTTAAACAAACCGAGCGCGAACATTTTCTAGGCTTTGTAAAATCGCGGGTTTACACCGAAACCCAAAAGCGCGGAATAAAAGTCGAAATTAAAAGCCGTGCGAAACATTTTTACTCGATATATCAAAAGATGCGAAAACGCGGCAAAGAGGCGGGCGATTTATACGACCTTTTCGGACTGCGAATACTATGCGAAAGCGTGGAAAACTGCTATTCGCTGCTTGGTATGATACATACGCTATGGAAACCCATCGACGGGCGTTTCAAAGATTATATTGCAATGCCCAAACCGAACGGTTATCAAAGCCTGCACACAACGGTACTGGCATTTGATGACCCTGCGGATTTTCCATCTGATTTCCCTAAAGGGAAATCAGATGGAAAATCCGTTGGGAATATGCTCGAAATCCAGATACGGACATTCGATATGCATCATACGGCGGAGTACGGCTACGCTTCGCACTGGATATACAAGGGCGCGGGGGCGGGCGCAGAACCGCCGCATGAAAACGATATTCGGCTGGTGAACAGGCTCAAACATATAGCCAGCGATTTCGACAACTCGGCCTTAGGCGAGATAAAAAAGGAATTCCTAAAGGATTCGATACTTGTGTTTACTCCGCAGGGGAAGGTGGTGGAACTGCCGCAGGGTGCGACGCCGGTTGATTTTGCCTACAGCATACACACGGAAATAGGCGACCACTGCCACGCCGCCAAAGCGGACGGCGTGATAATCCCGTTGAACAAGCCCCTGCAAAACACACAGATAGTCGAGATACTAACATCGCAGAGTGCTCGTCCCCATGAAAACTGGGAACGCTTTGTTAAAACCTCGAAAGCCCGAAGCAAGATACGCGCGTGGCTCGAGCTGAACGCCGCTCCGCTTCAGCATGAAAAACAGGCGGCAAAAAAGAGGCACGAGGAGCATGAACGGCACGTTAAAGAAATACTGCCCGCGCCGGCGGAGAAAAAAGAAAAGCGCACGGAACGCGCAGCGTCTTTTCATGTGCTTGTACAGCGCGAAAAAAATATGTTATTCCGTTTCGCGGGCTGCTGTAACCCCGCGCCGCCTGATGAAATCACAGGTTATGTATCGCGCGGGCGCGGCATAATCATACACCGGAAGGACTGCCCGTCTATTTCGCGTATCGCGGAATTTGAGCAGCGCCGAATAGACGCCGAATGGGAGAGTTAATGACAATTTTGAATTTAGCCGCCAAGCGGCGGACGGCTGCGGCAGGCGCGCCTGCTGCAGCCAAGCTTTTTAGTGCGCGCTTTTTTTCAGGCTTAATCCTTCTTTTAGCCTTACTGGGCGTTTCCTGCGCGACCGTTAAGAAAACGCAGCCCTCAGCTGCGCCGCCGCCGGAACTCGTTCTCGCACCGCCTGAAGATTACCGGATTACTATGGCCGCCGTCGGAGACAACCTTATTCACATCGAGCTTATCGACAACGCCAGAACGGAAGCGGAAGATGTTTTCGATTTTGACAAATACTATACGCGGATTGTCCCGTTGATAAAAAACGCCGACATTGCTTTTATCAACCAAGAAACGATGATAGCGGGAGTGGAATTCGGCTACTCAGGCTATCCACTGTTCAACGGGCCTAAAGACATCGGGAAAACCATCCTTAAATCAGGCTTCAATGTCATAAACCATGCGACAAACCATACGATGGATAAGGGTGAAGAGGCCGTGTTCGAGGTCATGGACTTTTGGGATGACCAGCCTCTGGTAGCCGAAAAAAACGCCCTTGTCTTAGGTATAAACCGCTCGCCGCAGCAGCGCGACAATGTCGAAAGAAACATCATCGAAAAAAATAATATAAAGATAGGTTTTCTTGCCTATACATACGGAACAAACGGTATTCCGCTGCCTAAAGACAAGCCTTTTCTGGTGTCGCTTACGGATACGGCGCTTATGAAAAAAGAAATTGACGCGCTGCGTCCGCTCTGCGACTTTCTTGTTGTTTCCATGCATTGGGGGAACGAATACGAGTACACGCCGTCCAATCGGCAGGAGGAACTTGCGCTGTTTCTTGCCGAATGCGGCGTTGACCTTGTGATAGGCCATCATCCCCACGTCTTGCAGCCCATACGCGCCATAGCCCGCGAAAACGCGCCGCCTATGATATGCTTTTTTTCGTTGGGTAATTTTCTATCCGCCCAGAAAGAGCCGCAGCGTATTTTAGGCGGCATGATGCGCGTGAGCATAAAAAAAGAGGCCGCCCCGCCTTACCGCGTCAGCATTGAGGACGCGGAACTGATACCGCTTGTAGCGCATTACGAAAACGACCATAAAAACTTCAGCGTGTACCCGCTTAGCGATTACACGGAAAAAGACGCGGAACGCCATTTCCTGCGCCAAAAAAATAAGTTTTCCGGCATAAGCTACTTTCATGAACTTTTGAATGACGTTTTCGGACAACAGCTTAAACCCGCCCCGCTGAATTTCACGCGGTAAACACCCGCGCCTAAAGGCGTGCCTTTAGGCGCCGTCTTTCAGCGCCGCATTTTTGCGCCGCCCCTTCGCACCGGCTCTCCGCGCAAGACTTGGAACTCAGTTTATTTTTCTATAACATAACGGATAATCATATCAGAAATAAGGAGCGCGTTATGGAAGCGTTGAAAAAAGATACGGCATGGAAAGGCCGCAAAGGGCCGCTTGTTCTTGTTATAATGGATGGGGTGGGCATAGCTAAATACAACGAAGGGGATGCCGTTCAGGATTCCAAAATGTACAACCTTGCCGCCATAAAAGAAAAAAGCCTCGTAACTTCGTTAAAAGCGCATGGAACGGCGGTCGGGATGGCTTCCGATGACGATATGGGCAACAGCGAGGTGGGGCATAACGCTATGGGCTGCGGCAGGGTTTTCAAGCAGGGTGCGGCCTTAGTCGCCGCCGCCATAGCAAACGGCAGCATATTCAAGGGGACGGCGTGGCGCGAGGTAATCGATAACGTTAAACCCGAAAACACGCTTCATTTCATCGGTTTGCTTTCTGACGGTAATGTTCACAGCCACATTGACCACCTTAAAGCCATGATAAAGCAGGCTAAAGCGGAGGGAATAAAAAAAGTCCGCGTGCACGCGCTTTTTGACGGGCGTGATGTCCCTGAAACAAGCGCGCTTTTATATGTAGACCCGTTTGAAGCCTTTATAAAAGAGCTTTCCACCGACGGCTTCGACGCGCGGATAGCTTCCGGCGGCGGGCGTATGTGGATAACGATGGACAGGTATGGCGCGAATTGGGACATGGTAAGGCGCGGCTGGAATGCCCATGTTCACGGTGAGGGGCGGCAGTTCGCCAGTGCCCGCGAAGCGGTGCTGGCATACCGCGAGGAGATGCGCGGGGTAATCGACCAGGATTTGAAAGAATTTGTGGTTTGCGAAAACGGGAAACCAATCGGAACGATAGGGGACGGCGATTCTGTTGTGTTTTTCAACTTCCGCGGAGACAGAGCGCTGGAAATTACAGCGGCCTTTGAACAGGACGACTTTGACAAATTCGAGCGCGGCAGGCGCCCCCGCGTCTGTTACG
>JAIRSB010000065.1 GCA_031255655.1 Spirochaetaceae bacterium
TTAGCCCTAGACCTATTTTTCGACGCCGCCGCGCGCCGCCCAAGACCAGCCGATATGTTCGAGGAAATATCCAGCGAAGGCCACACCCTAGCTGACGATATGCGCTACAGCTTCGGCGCGGGATTACGCTTCGCGCTGCCGCAGTTCCCGTTCCGCTTCCTGTTCCTAAAACGCTTCAGTACGCCGGGCGGCGTGTTCAAATGGCAGCGCGGCGCTATAGGCGGAGACCCCAATGACAACGGGGCCTCCGGCATAGACTTCGTAGTCTCATTCGCGATTTCAACATACTAGTAAACTAGTTCGACTAGCTAAAAAAATTGAAATTTAATTTTTCGTCATAATGGAGGTTATGACCATGAAAAGAATAGTTTTATTACAAATCTGTCTGCTGACCTTACCGTTTTTATTGCCGGCGCAGCAAATTACACGCTTCGCCGTTGTCGATATGTCAAAAGTGTATACGGCATTCTTCCGCGAATCACGCGCCGTCCGCGATTTCGAGGAACGCAGCGCACGTGTACAGGCGGATGTAGACCGCATGACGCGGGAAATACAAGACCTAAAAAGCTCGCAAAGCAACGCTGAACTGCAAGGCGACAGCGAAAAAGCGGTCAGACTTGAAAGCGAAATATACAAAAAAAGCGAATTCTTAAAAGATTATTTCAAATTAAAAACAGCGGAACTAGAAGACCAAAAGAAAAAACTTTCCCAGTCATCCGCGTTTTTGGAACAAGTGTCTAACGAACTACGCATCGTGGCCGAAAGCGAGGGATACAGCATGGTGCTTAACGTAAAAGACGTAAAAGGAATAGTCTGGTACAGCCCTGCCATAGACATAACGGACAAAGTCATCCAAAATCTGCAAAACAAAAGTGCGCGCTAGTGGTTAAAGAACGTAACGGCGGCTTTACGACAGGCAAAACAAACCGGCCAGCGCGCTTTCCTCCCCTTTGGATAGTTCGTCCGGCAGAATAATCGGATTATCAGGACAAGGCGGCAACAAAAAACCGCCGGCCATAAAACGGCGAAAAACCGCCGGCCATACGGTAGACACTGAACGCGCCGGATAAATATAAATTCCGTCCAAACGCCAGTTTTTTTGTGTTTCGGGCAGTTCAAACGCCCTTTTTATCGAATTAAAACGCATTGTACCGCGTTCCGGACGCGCCAGCATATCGTATACGGCGCGAGCCGCCGCCGCAAGTATCACAGGCGAAATAAATCCGCCTGAAAAACTTTTCACGCAATTCTTGCCGTTGACAACAACAGCAGGCGCGAGCGGAAATGGCAGAACCGGTCTAAAAGCGCGGCCTTTCAACACCAATTCGGACGATTTAGAACAAAAAGGCCGCCAAACCGGAAGCTTTTTGTAAGCGGGAACATCAGCCTGACTTGAAAACACCCCGAATGTCCTGCCGGGAAACAGCCGGCCAAGAACCCGCGTAAAACGCCCGGCCTCAGGATTGGGAAACGGCGCGAAAAGACCGCGTTCCGCGGCGTTTTTCATGTTGCGCACCACATTCGCGGGCTTATGCCCCATCAACGCGGCCCCGCCGCACTGCCAAAGGTCAACAAAACGCCCTCCCCCACCATACAATCTGAACCCGCGCGCGCGTTCTATCACCGGAAATTCCCGCGTCAAATCCGTCATATCATCAAATTTTATCTATTCTCCAGTGCCGATTTCAGGACGTTTAACGCCGGAAATAGGAGATTTGACCACTTCGGTAAGACTGGTAAGCAATCCGGTTAAATCCTGAATATCCGACGGTATTATAATTTTCGTAGCCTGACCATCAGCCATTTTTTGCAAAGTTTCAAGACTTTTCAGTTTGATAACCGCATTGTCGGCGGCGGCGGCCTTCAGCATAGCAAGACCATCGGCAGTAGCTTTCTGCACGGCAAGAATCGCCTGCGCCTCTCCCTCCGCCTCGCGGACAGCCGCCTCTTTCGCCGCTTCCGCCTGCAAAATAGTTGCCGCCTTATCCGCCTCAGCCTTCAAAATAGCCGACAATTTCTGCCCCTCAGCCTTCAGGATAGCCGACTGTTTTTCGCCCTCGGCCCTTAAAATAGCCTCCCGCCGTTCTCTTTCGGCCCGCATCTGCTTTTCCATAGCCTCCTGTACACCATGCGGCGGGACTATATTTTTTACCTCGACACGATTTATTTTAATACCCCATGGATCAGTCGCCTCATCCAGAACCGCCCTCATCTTAGTGTTAATTACATCACGGCTGGTAAGCGTTTCATCCAGTTCCAACTCGCCAATCAGATTACGCAACGTAGTAGCCGCGAGATTTTCTATAGCCATGTTAGGACGGTCAACGCCGTAAACATATAACTTCGGATCGGTAATTTGCATATATATAACCGAATCTATCTGCATCGTAACATTATCTTTGGTTATCACAGGTTGAGGCGCAAAATCGGCCACACACTCTTTCAAAGAAACACGTTTAACTATACGGTCCAAAAACGGCACTTTGAAATGCATACCTGTATGCCATGTAGAACAATAACTGCCCAGCCGTTCAATGACATAAGCGTTAGACTGAGACACAATCCGTATATTCGCGATAAAAACTATCAAAACGAACATTATTATGGCAATCGTTACGTAAAACATATTTCTCTCCTAACAATAACATGAGCGCCTTCAACCGCCGTTACGACACATTTTTCACCCGCCCCAATAAACGAACCATCCCACGATTTTGCTGTCCATACAACGCCGTTCAACTTAACACTGCCACTTTCAAACTCACTTATAGCGTCAAGCGTCAGCGCCTTCTTTCCTATGAGACTGTCCACATTCGTCTTTTCTTTACCGGCATTAAGCCTCTTTATCACGAACGGGCGCGTTAAAACCAGCAAGACAACGGCAATTACAACGAATATCGCCAACTGAGCGTGCAGTTGTTTCACAAACATTGAAAGAAAAGTCATCAAAAAAGCGGAAATAGCGAACCAAATTGTAGTAAGACAAAGCGAGGAAGCAAGCTCAATAATCGTAAAAACCGCCGTAAGTATCAGCCAAAACCACGGCAGCGTGATGAACGACATCATATCCATATACAAAAACAATTTTAATGCCTGCCAAAAATTTACACAAGGCAGCGCCATGCCTCAAATTGGAATTAAACACGAAAAAAACAAAATTGAAACCGGGCAAAGGCCAGCATTAAGCCTTCATAGTTAAAACCGCGAAAACGTGCTATAAAACTGGTATGCTCCTGTCATGGAACGAGATAAAAACCAGGGCCGCCGCCTTTGTGCTGGAATGGAAAGACAGCCAGTCGGTACGGGAGAAGGCCGAGGCCCAGACCTTTGAAACCGAATTCCTCAAGGTCTTCGGGGTGGACCGGAAAAAGGT
>JAIRSB010000080.1 GCA_031255655.1 Spirochaetaceae bacterium
TCGGAAGAACAAGCGATAGCGGCATTGGTAAGCACCCGCGTAGTTTCCTGAAACGAAGCCGCCGACAAAAACGAATCAATGTTAAGACTAGCCTTAGTTATCCCCTGGAAAACAGGACGGGCTACGGCAGGCTGACCGCCTTCCGCCGCGACACGGGAGTTTTCCTCGTGGAAACGGTATTTGTCAACCATCTTTCCAAAGATAAAGCGCGTATCGCCTACTGCCACAATTTCGACCTTACGCATCATCTGGCGTATTATAACGCCGATATGCTTATCGTTTATCGAAACGCCCTGCAAGCGGTACACCTGCTGAATCTCATCCATCAGATACCGCTGAAGATGACTTTCGCCTAGAATATGCAATACCTCGTGCGGATTGTAGGCGCCCACGCACAAAGGCTCGCCCGCTTCCACTGTGTCGCCGTCACGCACCAAAAGACGCTTCGTCATCGGGATGAGGTGTTTGTATTCCTTGCCGAACTCATCCTGTATTATCACGATGCGTTTACTCTTGATTATGCCCTTGAACAAAACCTTACCCGAAGCCTGCGCCAAAACAGCAGGACTTTTGGGCTTACGCGCCTCAAAAAGTTCGCTTACGCGGGGAAGACCGGAAGTAATATCCATAGCCTTTGCCGACTCTTTCAAAGTCTTAGCTATTGTCTTTCCAGCGCTAATTTCGTCCCCGTCATCGACAAGCAGGTACGCGCCCCCCGGCAAAAAGTAAGACGCCTGCTCGTTGCCGTCATCGTCCACAATCAGAATACGCGGCTGCTTGCTTTCAAGCTGGAATTCCGTTATCCGTTTCTCAATATTCCCCGTTTCCTCATCAACCTCTTCTTTCAACGTGGAGCCAAGTATGATGTCCAGAAGTTTGATAGTGCCCGAAGCCTCCGCTATGATGGGGTCAGAGAACGGGTCGAACACCGCCAGCGTCTTATCAGCGGCGACAACATCGCCCTGCTTAACGGCGAGGTCGGAACCGTTGCGGATTTCAATGCGCTGTTCGGTGCCTATAAGATAGAGCTTGCCGTTCAACAACATAGCGTACGCGATTTCGGGCGATTTTATACTCTTGCTTCCATGTTTGATGATAACCTCATCACGTATGACCTTTTTGCCGTCCTCAACAAGAATTTCGTCCTTCTTATCAATGGCGTACTCTTTGATAATCCTGTTCACCGTAATGCTGCCCTTGCGGGTAAACAGCCAATGGCCGTTTTCAAGTTCAACGTGCGCGCCTGTAACATCGCGTATATACACCGGATATTTAAGGAAAGTGCGGTTATCCTCGCTAACTTTTGTCGCCGCCCCACCGATGTGAAAAGTACGCATCGTAAGCTGCGTTCCCGGCTGACCGATTGACTGCGCCGCGATGGTACCCACCGCCTCTCCAATATCAACCGTGCGGTTCGTGGCAAGATTGCGCCCGTAACATTTACGGCAAACGCCGTGTTCCGCCTCGCAAGTCAGCACTGTGCGAATATAAACCGACTCGATACCGGCATTTTCGATTTTTTCGGCGATGGTTTCCGTTATTTCCTCGTTTACATCGATGATAATCTCACCCGTTATCGGATGCTTCACACGTTCAAGCGTGTAACGCCCGACAATACGCTCGCTAAGACGCTCGACAATTTCCTCACCGTCCTTTATCGCTGAATAAGAAACGCCGTTTATCGTACCGCAGTCGTCCTCATTTACGACCATATCCTGCGCTATATCGACAAGACGGCGGGTCAAATAACCAGCTTCCGCCGTTTTAAGTGCCGTGTCAGCCAAACCCTTTCTGGCGCCGTTCGTCGAGATGAAAAATTCGATAACCGAAAGCCCCTCCTTAAAGTTAGAGCGTATCGGCAACTCGATAATGTCGCCGGAAGGCTTTGCCATAAGACCGCGCATACCGGCAAGCTGGCGAATCTGGTTGCGGCTTCCGCGCGCGCCGGAGTTCGCCATCATATATACCGAGTTAAACCCGTCACGGTCGGCTTCCAGCGTTTTCATCATGATGTTGGTAAGGTCCTCATTCGTCTTGGACCAAACCTCTACTACGCGGTTATATCGCTCCTCCGCCGTTATATGCCCCTGCCGCCACTGTTTCTGGATAGAATCGACTTCTTTATTCGCCTTGTCTATCATTTCAGTTTTTTCTTTTGGGACAACCACATCATCTACGCCTATCGTAGCGCCGAAAATCGTGGCGTATTTATAACCCGTATTCTTTATCGCATCCAGCATATTAACCGTTGTCCACGAGCCTTTTTCGGCAAAAATATGCTCAATAAGCGAGCGCAGTTCCTTGTCTTTTAATTCGTAGTTGATGAACGGAATGTCGTCGGGAAGCTCCTCGTTAAACACAAGCCTTCCCGCACTTGTTTCGATGTAGCCGTTTTTATCAGGCTTCACCGCAACACCGGTTTTTCCCCAGATAAGTTTCTTATCCGTCTTAGCGTGTATTAAGGACTCCCATTCGAGCGATTTAGCGTCCACAGCCATCAATATTTCCTCCAAAGAGGAATAGTATTTACCCGTTCCTTTGGCGTTAGGCTTTATCCGCGTAAGGAAGTTGATGCCCAAAACCATATCTTGGGAAGGGAACACCACCGTTTTGCCATTCGCGGGGTTCAGCAGGTTACGCGCCGATAACATAAGCGTCCAACATTCCATCTGCGCAGCCTGCGTAAGCGGCACATGGACAGCCATCTGGTCGCCGTCAAAGTCGGCGTTGAAAGCGTGGCAAACGAGTGGATTCAGCTTTATAGACTTGCCTTCGACCAAAACCGGCTCAAAAGCCTGTATTCCAAGCCTATGCAGCGTGGGGGCTCGGTTTAACATGACCGGATGTTCCCGCACAACCTCGTCCAAAATGGCAAAAACCTCCGGTCTCTCCTGCTCGACGTGCATTTTCGCCTTTTTGATATTGCCCGCCATCTCCTTATCAACCAGCTTCTTCATGATGAAAGGCTTAAACAGTTCCAAAGCCATTTTTACAGGCAATCCGCACTGCCACATTTTGAGGTCAGGCCCCACAGTTATCACGGAACGCCCCGAATAATCGACGCGCTTCCCGAGCAAATTCTGCCTAAAGCGCCCCTGCTTGCCCTTGAGCATATCGGAAATAGACTTCAGCGGACGATTGGAAGCACCCTTTATCACCCGCTTCTTTTTGGAGTTGTCAAAAAGCGCGTCAACCGCTTCTTGAAGCATACGTTTTTCATTTCTGATGATGATATCCGGCGCGTTCAAAGATATAAGACGCTTGAGCCGGTTATTGCGGCTAATCACACGACGATACAAATCATTCAAATCGCTGGTAGCAAAGCGCCCGCCGTCAAGCTGAACCATGGGACGCAATTCCGGCGGGATTACCGGTATAACCTCCAGAATCATCCATTCCGGCTTGTTCTGCGAGGCGCGAAAACTTTCCACAATGTCGATACGCTTAAGCAGACGCTTATCGCTTTTCGCGCCCTTTTCTATCATTTTCGCACGAAGTTCCGTAGCGAGCGTATCAAGATCCACCTCTTCCAGCAGAGCCTTGATAGCCTCTGCGCCCATGGCGGCACTGAAACCGTTAGGATTGCGTTCTTGCGCGTCGTAGTATTCGTCCTCGTTTAGTATCTGCATCCTCTTTAGGTCGGTATCACCCGCGTCAAGAACGATATACTTCTCGTAGTACAGAACGGAACGCAGTTGGTTCATCGGAATATCGAGCAGCAGACCAATCCGGCTAGGAACAGAACGATAGTACCAGATGTGAGAAACAGGAGCGGCAAGCTCGATGTGCCCCATCCGCTCACGCCTTACCTTAAAGTGCGTTACCTCGACGCCGCAACGGTCGCAAATTACACCCTTATAACGGATAGACTTGAATTTGCCGCAGTAACATTCCCATTCCTTTGTCGTGCCGAAAATACGCTCGCAAAACAGCCCGTCTTTTTCGGGCCGCAATGTCCGGTAATTTATCGTCTCCGGCTTTTTAACCTCGCCGTATGACCAGCTTCTAATCATGTCCGGCGAAGCCAACTTTATTTTTATTGAATTAAAATCCTGAATATCGCGCATACTAACCCTCCTAAGGTCGTTTGACTTTGACTTGTCCAATAACCCGCGTGGTTACAAGCCTTCAAGAAGCGCGAGCAAAAAAGCCCGCACCCTGCTATTTTTCACCCGCACCGTTTACGGTACGTCCCTCATACTGGCGATACACCGTAAACGGCTGTTGTGAAACATTATCAGAAATTCGATCCCGCCCGCGTAATCAACTCTTCATCACGTTCAGTAAGCGGTATCTGCTTGTCTTTTTCATCGTATATCGTCATATCAAGCGCGAGGCCGCGAAGTTCCTGCACTAAAACATTGAAAGATTCAGGAATGCCAGCAGTCGTTGAAGGCTCTCCCTTAACTATCGCCTCATAAATCTTGGAACGCCCCGTCATATCATCCGATTTTATCGTCAAAAGCTCCTGCAAAGTGTTCGCCGCGCCGTAGGCTTCCAACGCCCACACCTCCATCTCACCGAGCCGCTGCCCGCCGAACTGAGCCTTACCGCCCAGCGGCTGCTGAGTAACCAGAGAATATGGCCCGGTAGAGCGAGCGTGCATCTTGTCATCAACAAGATGGTGCAATTTAAGGAAGTATATCACACCGCAAAATATCGGATTGATGAAAGGCTCACCGGTGCGTCCGTCCCGCAAAATCGTCTTCGAGTTAGACGGAAGCTCCGCTTCTTTCAGTTTTTCCTCAATCTGTTCCGCAGAAGGCGACTGGAAAACAGGCGCGGAATACCATTCATTCAGAGCCACCCCCGCCCAGCCAAGTTCCGTTTCGAGCAACTGGCCAATGTTCATGCGGCTAGGAACACCGAGCGGAGTAAGGCAAAGGTCAAGCGGAGTGCCGTCTTCCATGTAGGGCATATCCTCTTCCGGCAGAATTCTGGCGACAACGCCTTTGTTGCCGTGCCGTCCCGCCATCTTATCACCCTCGCGGAGCTTGCGTTTGGCGGCAATCAGCACCTTAACCATCTCGTCAACGCCGGGGTTTAGGTCATCACCCTCTCCACGGCGCAAACGCTGAATATCTATCACCGTGCCGTCAACCCCGTGAGGGGCGCGCAGTGACGAATCGCGCACTTCCTTCGCTTTCTCGCCGAAAATCGAGTTTAGAAGCTTAAACTCAGGCGTGGTCTCGGTTTCACTTTTCGGCGTAACCTTGCCGACCAAAATATCGCCGTCCCGCACCTTCGCACCGACACAAATTATACCCTCGGCGTCCAGACTGTCGAGGCTTTTTTCGCTCGCGTTAGGAATATCGCGAGTTATCTTTTCCGGCCCCAGCTTAGTTTCGCGCACCTCTGTTATGAATTCCTTGATGTGTATAGAAGTGAACATATCGTCTTTAACAACCCGCCGGGAAATCAGGATGGAATCCTCATAATTGTAGCCGTTCCACGGCATAAAACCGACAAGCACATTGCGGCCAAGAGCCAATTCTCCGCCGTCCGTCGCCGGGCCGTCCGCGATTACCTGCCCCTCAGTGATTTTATCACCTTCCGCCACCAACGGACGCTGATTGTAGCAAGTATCCTGATTAGTGCGCTGAAACTTTATCAACGGATAACGGTCTATATCACCTTCGTTATCGCAAACCTCCGGCTTAACCTCGATTAACGACGCCGTAACGCGCTTAACAAGCCCGGCGCGCCGCGCTTTAACCAGAACACCCGAATCGTAAGCGCATTTACTCTCCATGCCCGTACCGACACGCGGCGCTTCCGGGAAAACCAGAGGCACGGCCTGCCGCTGCATATTGGAACCCATCAAAGCGCGGTTCGCGTCGTCGTGTTCAAGAAACGGAATAAGGCTCGCCGAAACAGAGATTATCTGCTTGGGTGAAACGTCCATGTATTGCAAATCCTCCGGCGCGCGCGTGGTATAATCACCCTGCCTCCTGCACGAAACCTGCCGGTCGGAAAAAGAGCCGTCCTTGTTCAACTTGGCGGAAGCCTGCGCTATGTAATACTTGTCTTCCTCAATCGCGGAAAGATACTCAACCTGATCCGTGGCCTTTCCTTTTACAACCTTGCGATACGGCGTCTCCAAAAACCCGTAATCATTCACCTTTGTGTAGTTTGCAAGCGAGACTATAAGACCAATATTCGGACCTTCCGGCGTCTCTATCGGGCACATCCTGCCGTAGTGCGTATAATGAACGTCGCGCACCTCGAAACCAGCGCGGTCGCGTGAAAGACCGCCCGGCCCCAGCGCGTTAAGACGCCGTTTGTGCGTAAGCTCAGCCAGCGGGTTCACCTGATCCATAAATTGGGACAACTGACTTGAACCGAAAAATTCTTTTATCGCCGCAACCAAGGGCTTTATAGAAATTATATCCTGCGGCTTTATCGTGTCGGTCTCTTTAAGAGACATACGCTCGCGGGCAATACGTTCCATGCGGCTGAACGCGGTTTTGATGATGTTTGACATCAGTTCGCCCACAGAACGGACGCGGCGGTTGCCCAGATGGTCAATATCGTCCGCGTTTTCGTCCCCCGCGTACACCTTAATAAGAAACTTCATCGTGGCGATGATGTCCGCCCTCGTTAAGATAGTCTCCTTCAGCGGCGGTTCGTGATCAAATTTCCTGTTTAGCTTGTAACGCCCCACACGCCCCAAATCGTAACGCCGCGAGGTAAAAAACATACTAGTAAGGTCTTTTTTAGCCTGCTCCACCGTTACCGATTCGCCGGGGGCAAGCACGGAATAAACATGAGCCAAAGCCTCCTCTTCGGAAGGCTCGTCATTCGCCTTGTTTTCGCAGGGAAATTTGATAGCCTCACGCTCAAAACAATTTATCAGAATATCGGAATTAAGAGAATTTGGAGCATCGAAATCAATCAACTTGATTTCAGTAATCCCGTTAGCCAAAAGCTCGTCAATATCATGCGGATGCAGTTTTTCTCCGGCGGCATGCAACTTTTTAGAAGCGCCTTCCTCGTCTTTCGCTTCAGGATTATCGACCCAAACAGGAGCGGCCAGCACCCGCCCCGTAAAACGCTCGCGTGTTTCATCGTCGTCTTTTATTGCACAAGTTTCGACAGTGTAGAAAACCTTGATGATATCCTCGCGGCTCGAAAAACCCAGAGCGCGTAAAAATATAGTGCCAAGAATACGCTTTTTGCGGTCGACTTTGGCGTAAATAAGCTCACGCTTCGGGTCAATCTCGAATTCCAGCCATGAGCCGCGGTAAGGAATTATGCGGGAAGAAAAAAGCCCCTTTTCGTGGCAAAAAATAACGCCGGGCGAGCGGTGTATTTGCGAGACAACCACACGTTCCGCGCCGTTTATGATGAACGTTCCGCGCTCAGTCATAAGCGGAATATCACCCATATATATATCTTTTTGCCGAATTTCCCCCGTCGATTTGAAAATCAGGTTTACACGCGCTTTAAGAGAGACCGAATAAGTCAAACCCTTCTGCTTGCATTCCTGTTCCGTGAATTTTATGCCGGAGTCATCAAGCGTATAATGGTCAAAACTCAGTGACATCTCGTCATCGGAGCTGTTTATGGGAAAAATAGACCTAAACGCCTCCTCAAGCCCCTGCGCTTTGAGCGGCTCGCCCGCAAGCAGTGCGCGCCTTTGCAAAAAACTTTCGTAAGACTCGGTCTGGATATCTATAAGATTAGGAAGATCCATTACATCTTTGATGTCCTTGCCTACATATTTACGCTGTTTTTTGCGTATTTTCCCTGCTTTTCCGCTTTTTTCTTTGACTGCCGCCATAATACCCCCCGATAACTAAAAATTTAAACAACGCTGAAAAACGCGAAGCGCGTTTTTCAGCGTTATATCGAGCCTGCTTCAAAACACGGGCAGGTTTTCACAGACTCACGCGGTTTCTCCGTAAAATAACTAGAGAAACCGCGAAATTGCAACCCGTAACAAACATACAGACCCCGCGATGAAATAACGCGATTTTTCTACTTACGTTATCAAACACACGGCGCCCGATGCCTGTTTTATCAAATAAGCCGGATTTTACTGAATTTCCACCGTGCCGCCCGCGTCTGTAACGGACTTCTTGATCTTTTCGGCTTCTTCTTTGGGGATGTTTTCTTTGATAGGCTTAGGAGCGCCCTCTACCAAGTCCTTTGCTTCCTTCAAACCCAGACCCGTAACGGCGCGAACTTCTTTGATGACCGCGATTTTTTTGGATTCATCAAAAGATTTAAGCGTAACAGTGAACTCCGTCTTTTCCTCCGCAGGCGCGGCACCCGCGCCGGGCGCCGCGCCAACCGCCGCTACCGCCACCGGCGCGGCCGCCGACACCCCGAATTTCTCCTCCATCGCCTTGACCAGTTCCGACACCTCAAGAACGGTCATAGAAGCTATCGCCTCTAAAATTTGATCTGTTGTAAGTGCTGCCATATTATCTTCTCCTCATTAACTATATTGCGCGTTTCATACAAAACACGCGCGGACAAGCCGCTAAACCGGCAGGACGACAGCCGCGAAAATTTCGCTTGAAAGCCTGGCGGTTACTACCCAATTTTTACACTCCGCCGCGTTTCACGCGGCGGAGTGCCCGCACCCTCGAAGACAAATCTTACGACGGCGTGGACACACTCTAGGCCGCCTCGCCCTTTTTGTCCGCGACAGCCTTAAGCGTGCGGACAAGCCGTGACGGAATATCGTTTAACGCCGCGGCCAAATTCCGCGCCGGAGCGTTCATCACGGACATCAACATGGAAACAAGCTCCAGCTTGCCCGGCAGCTTGGAAAACGCCTCAGTCTGCTTCGCGTCATAGACACCGCCTGACACAAGAGCGCCCTTAACAATGAGCGCGGGCGCGTCTTTAGCAAACTCAAACAGAATTTTAGCCACCTCGTTCGCGTCGTTTGGAGCCACCGCAACAGCCGTGGGCCCCGTAAAAAACGACGAAACGCCCGGAACAGAAAGCTCTTCAAACGCAATACGGGCAAAATTGTTTTTTACCACTTTGTAAGCAGCGTTTTTGTCCCGCAATTGCTTACGCAAATCCGTTATCTGCGCAACCGTTAAACCACGATATTCGGTAAAAATAAAATCGTTTTCAGCGCCGCCTTCGCCCTGAAAAACACTTTTCATTACCGCTATCGACTTAGTCTTATATTCCTGTATTTTTTTAGCCGCTATCGCCATATCAACTCCTAATTATCGCCGGTAACGGAGACCCAAACACCGGGACCCATCGTTGAGGCAAGAGAAATACTTTGAACAAAATCGCCCTTAGCGTCCACCGGCTTTTTGCGCCGCACTTCGCTTACAATAGCCTTCGCGTTTTCGGCGATTTTATCCGCGTCCATCGAAACCTTTCCAACCGCAAGATGCACAACACCAGTTTTGTCGGCGCGGAACTCAACCCGCCCCTTTTTCAACTCGGAAAGAGCGCCCTTTAAGTCAAAAGTTACCGTGCCGGTCTTGGGATTCGGCATCAAACCGCGCCGCCCAAGCACCATACCCAACTTACCCACATCCTTCATCATGTCCGGCGTAGCAACCGCCACATCAAAATCGAGCCATCCGCCCTTTATTTTGTCTATAAGCTCGTCGCCGCCCGCGAAAGCCGCGCCCGCCTCTTTCGCTTCGGACTCCTTTTCTGCCTTGCAGAAAACAAGCACACGCTTTTCACCACGAAACTGATGCGGAAGCACCATCGTATCACGCACCGTTTGACTCTTTTTAAGATTGAGCTTTACAGAAATATCTTTCGTTTCATCGAATTTAGCGAAAGCAAGCAATTTGACCGTTTCCGCCGCCTTTGTAAAATCAAGAACAGCCTCCGCGTCATATTTTTTTAAGGCTTCGCGGTATTTTTTTCCATGCTTCATTTTTCCACCTCTACGCCCATAGAACGCGCCGTACCGGCTATTATCTTAACAGCGCCCGGCAAATCCACTGCGGAAAGATCCGGCATCTTTAACTTAGCTATCTCCTCCAGCTTGGGCCTCGATATTTTGCCCACTTTAACCTTATGCGACTCCGCCGAACCCTTTTCCAGACCGGCAGCCTTTTTTATCAGCACCGCCGCCGGAGGCGTTTTTAAGATAAACGTAAACGATTTATCCTGATAAACAGTGATAACAGCCGGTATCACCAAACCGGGTTCCATGTTCTTCGTCCTGTCATTAAACTGCTGGACGAATTGCGGCGCGCTTACGCCGTGCGGCCCAAGCGCGGGGCCTACAGGCGGCGCCGGTGTAGCCTTACCCGCCGGACATTGCACCTTGATAAGCGCCGTTATCTTTTTCTTTGCCATTATATCTCCCTTGTAGTGCCAACGAGGATATCCCTCTCCTACACGAACCGGCGGCTAGCCGCCAAGTCCCTATACTTTTTCCACCTGCATCAGGTCAACGTCAACAGGAGTGTTGCGACCAAAAATACCAACCATCACCTTCAATCTGTTCTTTTCCGCGTTCACTTCCTCAATAGTTCCGGTAAACGATTCGAACGGCCCGTCCGTTATCTTCACCTGCTCGCCCGCCGCGAAAGTCTGCCGCGTACGCGAAGGCCTTTCACCCTTAATCTCGCCCGCCCTCTGCAAAATAGCGCGCGCCTCGTCTGCGCTGAGCGGCTGCGGCTTTCTGACAGCCGGAGTGCAGACAAAACCCGTAACACCCTGAATAGCCCTAATCACGGAATTTGTCGCCTTCCAGTCAAGCTCCGGCAAATCCATTTCTATCAGCATATAACCGGGGTAAAACTTCCTTGTGAACGTCCGCTTTTTTCCGTCCTTAACCTCAACAACCTCTTCGGTGGGCGTTTTGACATCAAGAACTATTTCCTTATTCAATTCACCGGATTCCAGCATTAAGCGAATAGTTTTTTCGATTCGCTGCTCATAGCCCGAATAAACATGGAGAACATACCAGCCAGCCGCCATAGACCTTCCTTAAAAAATAGCCTGAATGCCGAGCAGTAACAGCACGTCCACCAATCCAAGCACGGCGGCGATTATAACTGTAGAGACGATAACCACTTTTACTGAACTAATCACATCTTCACGACTAGGCCATATAACTTTTTTTAGCTCAGCATACGACTCTTTAATAAATTTAACAATTTTACGCATTCGAACCTCGCAGAATTACCATCCTACATCTATCCTTATCCCATATTCAAGTGTTTGACGGACATAACCGGAAACGCGCAAACGCCCCTAATAAAGACAGGCGCAGTAGGCTTCGAACCCACGACCTGCGGTTTTGGAGACCGCTGCTCTACCAACTGAGCTATACGCCTTAGATCATGAAAATTGCCGCAAACTTATTTTATCTTCGTTTCCTTGTGCAAGGTGTGCTTGCGGTCAAACGGACAATACTTTTTTAGCTCTAATTTTTCCTGCATATTCCGCCTATTTTTTTTTGTCGTGTAATTTTTCCGCTTACAATCGGCGCACTGCAAAGCTATGAGTTCCACCGCGGTCTTTTTAGATGCCATCCGCTTCCTCCAAAATCATCAAAATCAAACCCAAAGAGCCCTCGAACGGAATCGAACCGTTGACCTTATCCTTACCATGGATATGCTCTGCCAACTGAGCTACAAGGGCGTTCGGAAAACCTAACGCTTCCCTCATTTAGGCTAACAAAGCCTTCAAGATATGTCAATAGACCGGCGCAACACACCGGCAATTTAACATTAGAGTTGTTTAGAAACTTCAGTTTCTAAACAACAACCGTTAAAAAACAGCAAAATGCTTTGCATTTTGCAAGACTTGGGAGACAACCAACCGGGTTGTCGAACAAGTCAATTATAGTGCTTCAACCTGTAAAATACCAACTCTCTCGCCATCGCGGGACAACTCCGCATCGGCATCGCGAAACGGCTCCGCATCGACATCGCGAACCCGTAGGGTGAAGCAATCATCCCGGCCAAACAGCCGCCGCGGGCACAATGAGACCACTTGCCGTAAAAACGGAGCGGCACTATCATCGAGTTGATGCACACTATATTAAAATTTGCTTTAGCACTGATAATCCTTACCGAATTTTCAAACTGTAAAAGCGCGCCGCAGCCGGCGGACATTCTCGTACAAGAAGACATGGAAGCGCCTGAAGAAACGCCGCATAATGATGAGATACCGGCGGAAGAAATAGAGTATGAAATCCCCTTTCCCGATGAAAAGCTGCCGGAAAGCTCTTTTAACGAAGTGTGGGCATACATGGCAAGCAACCGGGAAAGAGATTTCAAAAGCCACTACCCCATTTCGGACATCGTGTATTTTGCCGCGGAAATTGACGTTTACGGACGATTGACCGGCGTTCCGAGCCGTAAAAACATCCCCAATTTCAACGGCAGATCCCATCTCGCGATTGTCTGCAACAGCACAGGATTAACACACTTCGTCATTCAAAGCGGAACAGAAGCGCGAAAACAACTCATATCCGAAATCCTCGCCGCCGCCGGAGAGTATGACGGCATCAACATAGACATGGAAAACGTACCTGCGCAGGACGGTGAGCACTTCTTGTCGTTTTTGTCCGAAATACGCGCCGGATTAGGCGGGAAAATGCTTTCGGTATGCGTACCGGGGCGCACCCGCGCCGTTGGGGTTTACAGTTACACCGCGATAGCGGCAATTGCCGACCGCGTCTTTGTCATGGCCTATGACGAACACTGGTCTGGGAGCAAACCCGGCCCCGTCGCGTCAATGGAATGGTGCAAAGCCGTCGCGGAGTACGGACTTCACACTGCCGGCCCGGAAAAACTCATAATGGGAATGCCGTTTTACGGACGCGGCTGGGGCGATAAGAGCACATCCCGCGCCCTCATTCACAGCACCACGGAAGGACTTAAACGCGACCACGAAGTGCGGGATTTCCGCCGCGTAAACGGCATTCCGGCATTCAGCTACGATGTAGTCGTCAACGTTACCGTGTACTACGAGGACGAATATTCGCTTGCCGCCCGCATGCAGATGTACCGCGGACTAGGCGTCCAAAACGCGGGCTTCTGGCGGCTTGGACAGGAGACACCCACCATCTGGCAGCTTATAAAACTATCGCCAAAGAGATAATCCGGCGGACTGTTCCGCAGTCATTCCAGGCATAACAAACTCCTATAACAATTTAATACCGCTAAACCCGCGTTTTGCTTCAAAATGACGACCGTATTATAAATCCGCGTTTGCAACTTTTGCGATTACATTATGTCAAAACTAGAGATTATCAAAAATACTAATTTACGATAAACATTAAAACAGGACCGGTAAACGGCCGTTTTCAGACAAAAAAATAACACAAATGAGGCATTTATGTTGTTACAAGATTATTTGAATTTCGACGGAGAAATCAACTCTTATGAAGAACTGCGGGAAAAATTTTCGCTGCGCGTACCGGAAAACTTTAACTTCGCGTATGACGTGGTAGACAAATACGCGGTGGAAGACCCCGAACGCCGCGCGATTGTTTGGTGCGATGACGCGAGCGAAAACATCATAAACTTTGCCGCGCTCGCCAAAGAGACAAACAAAGCCGCGAACTTTTTAACCTCACTCAACATAAAAAAAGGCGACGCCGTGATGCTGATATTGCGCCGCCGCTATGAATTCTGGTTTTTCCTGCTCGCGCTGCATAAAATAGGCGCGATAGCCGTCCCCGCCACTAACATGCTGCATGAAAAAGACATCGCCTACAGAAACAACGCGGCGTCAATCAAAATGATAGTAACACTGGACGACCCGCATTTGCAGACAGAGACAGAAAAAGCCCTGCCCGCCTCGCCCAGCGTCAAACACCTAGTTACCGTCGGCCACGACCGGACAGGCTGGACACGCTACCAGCCGAACTGCTTTTCGGAAAATTTCGCACGGCCAAACGGCGAAAACGCGGCAAAACCCGGCGACATCATGCTGATGTACTTCACCTCCGGCACATCGGGCGAACCCAAAATGGTACTGCACAACTTCACATACCCGCTCGGCCACATCGTAACCGCGAAATACTGGCAGAACGTGCGGGACAACGGACTCCACCTTACAGTGGCGGAAACCGGCTGGGGAAAAGCCATGTGGGGCAAGATTTACGGACAATGGATAGCCGGCAGCGCAGTATTCGTCTATGACATGCTGTCCTTCGCGCCGCAAAAACTACTAGAAAAAATATGGCGCTACCGGATAACGACATTCTGCGCGCCGCCGACAGTGTACCGCTACCTGATAAAAACGAACCTAAAGAAATACGACCTATCATCGCTCGCCTACTGCGTAACAGCAGGCGAGGCGCTGAACCCCGAAGTATCGAACAAATTCAAAGAGATGACAGGACTAGAAATACACGAAGGCTTCGGACAGACCGAAACAACACTGATAATAGGCTCATTCCCGTGGATGAAACTGAAACCCGGAGCCATGGGACTACCCGCGCCCGGCTACGAAGTCGATTTGATGGACGCGGAAGGCAATTCCTGTAAGACAGGAGAACTAGGGGAAATAGTACTCAGACTCGATAAAGGACGGCCATTCGGAATGTTTTCCGGCTATTACAACGACGAGGCGCTCACGCGGCAAGCCTTCAGCGGCAACGTTTACCACACCGGAGACGTGGCGAGCCGCGACGAGGACGGCTATTTTTGGTTCAGCGGACGCGCCGACGACATGATAAAAAGCTCCGGCTTCAGAATAAGCCCGTTTGAAGTGGAAAGCGTGCTGCAACAGCACCCCGCCGTGCTGGAATGTGCCGTTACCGGAGTGTACGACCCGCAGAGAGGACAAGTAGTCAAAGCTACGATAGTCGCCGCGCCCGGCTACGAGACCAATCCGGCGCTGGGACGGGAACTACAGGATTATGTCAAACGTGAGACAGCGTTGTACAAATACCCGCGAATCGTGGAATTCGTGGAAGAACTGCCAAAAACGATAAGCGGAAAAATACGCCGCAGCGTCATACGCGCCGAGGAAGCGGCAAAAACCATCGGCAATAAAGTGATGGAAATTACCAAAGGAATGCGCACGAAAAGCAACTAAACCCCGTGATTTTCTTGTTGTTTTGAAACCCCGCCGTAACACGGCAGGCATAAAAAAAACCGCCGTCAAAAGACGGCGGTTTTTAACTCTTAAAAACTAAAGGCTATAAAAGCC
>JAIRSB010000170.1 GCA_031255655.1 Spirochaetaceae bacterium
ATCCGTTTCGAGGCGGCGAAGGCTAACGCCAGTCCCGCGGCACTAAAAAAGACGTACTCAGCGATGATTATATGTTTATTCACATTAGCCGTTACGAGCGGTCGTTCTTTTTTTTCGGGATGAAAAGCGTCGTAACCGGCATCGAGCCATTCATTTATGACGTAATTCGCCGAAGCTATCAGACAGGTTGAGACAAAGCCGAGTGCCGCGCGGAACACGATAACTGGCAACTCGCCCGCCGGCGGATCAATTAGAAAATAAGCGAAGACCGCTCCGGGAAGGACAAATAGTTGTTTTATCCAATGGTCGAAACGCGCTATTTTGATATAAGGAGAAAACCTACTCACAGCGTGCCCCGCCGGTTTGCTGGCCTTGAACGCTGTTGCCAATCAAAAAATAAGAAACAAAGCAATCGCTTTTAAGACGAAATAACGGGTATAGCAGTATGAGAGCGGTCCAACTGACAAGTGACAATGCAAATGAAGTTTGGCAGGTAAGCCGCCTCCATAATCCTTTAACGGTGTAAAAAGGAAAGGGCGATGAATACCGCTGCGTAAAGCCGTTTTTTTCAAGCAGCATACGCAAATTATGTTTGTTAAATCCATGCAGATGCGGCGATGAGGAACTCTTTTGCCAAATGCGGTCAAATGGGGCGCGTATTCCTAGTTTCATTAAAAGCAACGCGCTTTGAAACATTAACCCCTCGCTTGTCGGCAGGTTTATGATGACTATTCCATGTTCCGGGTGCAGATGTTCTGTTACCCCTTTGATTACACGCTGAGGGTCTGGAATGTGCTCAAACGAATCGTTGAATATGATTATGTCGTATCGTTTGCTGGAAAGCGCGTCCGCGCCGGGGAAAAAGCCGTCAAGCACATCAAATCCTTTTGCCCGGCAATGCTCCGCCAATTTAGCGTCAGGTTCGAGCCCGGTCGGCGTGAGGCCTGCCACGCGGGCGATGTCCAAAAACAGTCCTTTCGAACAGCCAACATCCAAAACTGTGTTGCAGTGCGGAAAGTTTTGTTTGATGAACGCGCAGATTGTTGTAAAATTTTTCTTGCGGACTGCTTCCACGCCTTCGACCGGCGCTCCGGAGTCTGCTTCGGCGTTGGATGACATATATTTGCAGTTATTACACACGGCATACCCCCATTTGATGGGATGCATTGCCCGCCCGCAAACAGGGCAAAATTTGCCTTCCGCCATTGGTGCAGAATGCGTATAAAGACTGTCTGGATATAGATTTACATCGACTGAACGTGCAGACGGCGATAATGGGGGGGGGGGGGGGATAAATTTATGCTGCTTCATGCATCCATGATAAACTAAGGTGATGTTTAGAGTCAAGTCCCTGCCTGCATTCCGAAAATGCCACTTGATTCACTGTAAAAATGTATTCTAGTGTATAGTATAATGATATAATAGGGCTATTTATGGAATATAAAATGAACAAACGCGGCATATACGCCGTGATACTCGCATTAGCGCTGTTTCCCAACGACGCTTATGGGCAGGAAGAAAACGCCATTACTCTTCTGGGACTGCAAATAGACCTTGCGACGAAAATAGGACTTAGCGGCATGGGCGCGGGATTTGGCTATGAGCGGGCGCTGTTTGATTATATGACGTGGTCTGCCGCGATAGCTTTTTATCCAGAAGAAGGTAAAGAAACGCAGTTGATGGAGGGCGACGATCCGTATTATGAGTGGTTTAATTACAAAAATTTTAAAATGGAACTACGCACAATTTTTCGCCTTTACCCATTTGGCGAAGCACTCAACGGATTTTTCATCGGAGTTGGCGGCGGTTATACCTTTCTTTCGCTGGAGACAATCAGCACAAAATTAAGCAATCTTGTTTCGCCTCAACTCGAAATAGGCGGGAAAATAATAGTCCGTGAGTATTTCTTTATACAGCCTTGGGTTGGCTTCAAGACTTTTTTCGGAACGTTGGATCTGCCGGAATATCCTGCTTGGTACAAACAGCGATACCTATTTTTCGGGGACAATATCATATATTGCATAAATGCCGGCGTGGCTTTTGGCTTTACTTTGTGATACGCCGAAGAATGCGGACTGCTATCTCTGGGACTTTGGCTGCATAAATTATGATAAATGTCATATAATACAAATATTTTTTATAAAAAATGAAGCGTGGCGCCTGTTTGACGCATAGTTAGTGTGGAGGATGCTATGCAAAAACAATTTTTTCTTTTCGCGCCGCTCTGCGCGGCGTTAGTATTTTGCGCCGTGCTGTTGTCCTGCTCGGACAACACATCTATCAATAAAGTTATGGGTTCCGGTTCCGAAGCGCCTATTTTTATCGCTTACCGCGCTGAATCCGGCACGGAAATCAAATTCCAGTTTTCCATGCCGGTTAAAATAGTGCACGCTTTCCTTAATACCGGCGATGATTTTGAGCCGTTCCCGGACGAATACGCTCCCATAATCTCGCTGCGCTTCGTGTCGGATCACTCCGGCGGAAAAGCCATTACCGCCGATCTTCTGGTGGAAGACGCGGACGGCAACAGTTTGAACGTGCTCGTGCCGTTCAAGACACGGAATAGCCGCATGCCCGCGCTTTTAATCAATGAGATACGCTTCGAGCGCGGTGGCAGCAACAATTCCGCTTCGGAATTCATCGAATTTCACACCAAAACGAGCGGCAATCTTGGCGCTATGCGTTTGTTTGTGGCAAGCGCAAAGCTCGACGACCCGCTTTCCGAGCCTGTTTACGAATTTCCTTCGGTGGAAGTTAAAGCCGGCGAGTACATTACGCTGCATATGCGAACGCTTCCGGAGGATAAGGCGATTGACGAGTTAGGTGATAACCTTAATTTGGCAAAAGCCAAGAGAGAGGGGGACACAAATGATTCCGCCCGCGACTTGTGGCTGCCCGGTTCCGTGAAACTTTTGCACAGTAACGCCGATGTAATCTATCTGCTTGACCAGGACGATGTGATTATTGACAGCGTAGTTGTAGCGAAAAGTCAGGATGAATGGAACAAAAACAAAAATCTTTCGAAAGCCGCCGAATTTCTGGCAAAACAAGGCGCGTGGCTCAACGCGGAAGGTGAAGCGGTCAAGAGTCCCAAAGCGGCGGACGCGGCAAATACCAACAACACGACCGCGACACGAACACTCTGCCGCTATGAGACAAAAACAGACAGCAATAAGATGGATGACTGGTATATTTGCAAAGGAAGCGGCGATTCGCCCGGCGCGCTAAACAACCCGGAAGTCTATAAGGCCGCATCCAAATCATCAGCGAAGCAGCACTGACATTCCCGCCTATTCACTCCGGCTGAAAAAAAATTTCAGCCGGAATTGTAACCACGAAAGAAGACTAAAGCGTATATTCGACCGTTTCTTCGATGACAGAATGTTCGTTTTTGTCGATAATGAAACTTTTTAGCACGGGTTCCGCCTCTGAAAGAGATAAAATCATGTAACTCAATGAACAGTCGAATGCGAGACGAATATCTTCTTCTGAAGGGCGCGGCGGAGTCGTGGGGTGGCTGTGAAAGTTGCCAAGAAGCATAAAGCCGTGCTTTCGCATATCGGCTACGGCGGAAAATTGTTCCTCGCTTGATATCGAAAAATGTTCTGGGCTTTCGTCAGCATTTTTTAGAAGATAAACGGCTTCACACTTTTTCACGCCGCCATCTGCGTGTCCGGCAATCAAACCGCAAGCCTCGTTCGGGAGAGCGCCGCGGCTGTGCGTTATGATTTTTTCCAGTATATCCCGCGGCAGTATCAGCATAAACCTCCACCCATGAAGTACAGAAGCTCAATTACATCATTTTCATTCACGATAACGAAGTCAAATTCTTCGCGTTTGAGAATTACTCCGTTCAACTGAACGGTAACGTAAAGTGCGTCCTGCGTTTTAAGTTCATCCAGCATTTTAGAGACAGATATTTTACCCGAAATACTGGTGAATTTTCCGTTTACAATTATATTCATAATATCTCCTAACTAACTTCGCTGTTGGGTGTGGGCATATAGGATACTCTCAACTCCACCAATACACCAAAAACATCATTTCTTGCACATATCACATTCCGGCTTCTCGTAATCAATCAGACTAGTTATAGACGGGTTTTCGCCACACACCATACATGATTTGTTTTTGGAGAACGCCGTCTTGCGAAATTCCATCGTAAGAGCGTTGTATGTCAAAATCCATCCGTTCAAAAGCCCGTCCATGCCGAGTAGAAATTTCAAGGTTTCGGTAGCCTGCAAACAGCCTATCACTCCACCCATAACACCCAAAACGCCTGCCTCACGGCAAGTTGGCACGGCACCCGCGGGCGGCGGCTCGCGGAATACGCAACGGAAGCACGGCCCGCGTCCCGGAATATATGTCATAAGCTGCCCTGCAAAGCGGACAATACCAGCGTGCGAAAACGGCTTTTTGAGCAACACGCAGGCATCGTTTATCAAAAATTTTGCGGGGAAGTTGTCAGTACCGTCGATGATAAAGTCGTAATCCTTATCATTTATTATATCGCTTATATTGGACGAGTTGACTATTTCCTTATATGTTACGACGTTGATATCGCCGTTCATCGCGTTTATCGTTTCTTTAGCCGACAGCGTTTTGGCTTTGCCTACATCCGCTGTTGCATGTATGATTTGGCGCTGCAAATTGGAAAGGTCTACCGTGTCCGCATCCGCTATCCCTATAGTCCCGACGCCCGCCGCCGCCAGATACATGGCAGCCGGAGAGCCGAGACCGCCCGCGCCTATTATCAAGACTTTGCTTTCCAGCAATTTTTGCTGCCCTTTGACGCCTAGCTCTTTCAAAATAATATGCCGCGAGTACCGTTCTATCTGCGCGTCCGTGAAAATCATGCCAGACCTCCTTTAACAACCCGCAAACGATACGTGCCGTCATCCAGTTTTTCTATTCCGGTAACTTTATGCCCTTCGTCTTTCAGACTGCGCGGGACATTCTGGACCGGTTCGCCCTCGTCCAGTCTTATTTCCAGCGTCTCACCCGCCGCGAGTTCTTCCAGAGCGACTTTTGTTTTGACGAAAGTTATCGGGCATACCACGCCGGTAATGTCAATGCTTGCATTTACGGTTTCATTTTTCATACTAATATTAGTACAATACTATACAATATCTGTCAAGACTGTTCTTAATGTGGACTTCGAGCCACACTTTCAATGCGTAAGCGGTACAGAGTATTTGCTTTTCAATATATGCCTCCCAACAATTCCACAACACAAAAAATCAAGACACAATGCGTGTGTGGGACGAGGAATGTTCAGGAAATTTAGAGTCGGAATGGAGAAAGCTGGGAAAGAACTGTCGGATAAACCGAGACCGGTACGGTCGGAAGTGCCATTTATTAGACGCAGTCAAGTGTGCATTTGCTGTCTTTATTATTCCAGCAGCGGGAATGGGGCTATTGACAAAAAAAGCCGTCCGGCGTACACTTAGCGGATGATGAATAACGATGAAAATATACAGGATTTGGGCGCTTTAATTCCTGACGCCGCGCCATGGCGCACAGACTCGCCCCCACATTTGTCCCGCCCCCCCCCCCGGGTGTGGTGGAAGTGTATAAGACCGGGATAACCTGTGTTTATATATTCCCGGAATGGTGGGGGG
>JAIRSB010000007.1 GCA_031255655.1 Spirochaetaceae bacterium
CGAAAGCGCGGAATTGCTTTTCTAGGTTATGCTGACGGTTTACGCTCCGTTCCAATACGGCAAAATCACCGTAAGAACATGCCCGGAAGCCGCCGGTTTCTTTGTCGCGTATTTGATACTCACCGTCCACCATGCGCCTTATTTTTTCCGCTATGAAAGCCGCTTCAATGTCTTCCGCGCAATAATTCACGTCAGCGCTCAAGCCCTCCTTATCCAGCAGGCATATAAAAGCCCGCGCCGCCTTCGTCTCATCCAGCGCGAAAGACGCGCTCAAAGGCTCGTATTCAGCTTCAAAATCCGGTAAAGCGTCGCTTTTTTTGAGAAAGACCTCATCGAATATTCCGTTGAACGCCTCTATCAGGACGGCGCTGGAACGGTAATTTATTTTCAGCATAATATTTTTTTTAACAGCGGCGTTTAATTTTTTAAAAACGGCCACATCAGCGCCGCGGAAACGGTATATTGACTGTTTTTGGTCACCCACAAAAAAAATGTTTTCGTTCCCAAGTAAAAACAATAAATCACGCTGCAATTCGTTATTATCCTGGAATTCATCAATCATTATTGCCTTTATTTTATCTTTATAAATATTCAGTATATCAGATTCTTTTTTTAATATAGTCAATGCCAGTTCCGCTACATCGTTAAACGTCAGCATTCCAGATATACGTTTCTGATTGTTAAAACTTTCTTGAAATTCATTTAACAACGAAAAAATATCGTGAACATCATCAAACTGAAGCAGCATTGCCGCTATTTTAATCATTTGTGGATATACATTATCCTTGAAATCACCATGTACATCGCGTATCACATCCATACCCTTCGCATTCCCTATTTTTCGCAATGAATTGATACTTGAAAGATCTTTTATGAAATTGCAAAAAATATCTATTTCAGTTTTTACTGAATCATCTGCGGAAAACAAAGTTTCAGCATTCGGATAGACAAGATATAATTCATCATTAAATACTTTGCTAAAGTCTTGATATGTTTTCGTTTTAACATTTTTGACACTAGGCAATTCCTCTTTTATAAGCTCAACCATGGACTTAACTTTCGCTGAATATAAACACCATTTTTCGCATAACTCGGACTGTTGTTTTTTTATATAAACGTCAAACGGCAGCGGGTTCGTGATAGAACCGTAATTTATCGCTATTTCCGCGAATAATTTCTCGGCAATATCAAGTATTTTGTTATCAGTAATCAGCGCCTTTATTCCCTGCCGCCCGCGGTTGTCCAGTACAAAAGAAAGAGCAGCTTCCTTTGCCATGCCGGAAACCGCTTCCGTGTCTGTGGAAAAATCACTTTTTATGCCGTAACGCGCGGACGCAAGTGCGCAAATTTCAGCGCAAAAAGAATCTAGCGTCTGTATTTTAGCCTTGTAAAAATCCCTCGCCGCGGTGCGCGAGGCGATGTCTTTTTCGCCGGAAAGCAGCTTATATATGCGGCTGTACATTTCATTTGTAGCTTTGTTCGTAAATGTCAACGTCAGTATCTCATCAACTTTTAGGCCTTTTTCAATTATAAGATAGGCAAAACGCGAGGCTAAAACTTTTGTTTTACCCGAACCTGCGCCGGCGGTTACGACAACGCTGGATGAAGCCTTTACCGCTTCAAGCTGTTCCGCGTTTAATCCACCTAATATTTTTTCAAGAGACATAAAATATTTCCTTGTGTTCAGCCACTATTCAATGAAAACGCCGAACGGCATATTCTTTTGTAAACACATTTTACGCATACTTCAAATGCTGTATCTTTTTTTGTAAAATCTAACGCCGTTATTTTTTCATGATAATCATTGAGATAATCATCTAGTTTTTCCATGACAGGCTGAAACGAATCCCTATCCGATTTTTCCCCGTCCAGAATTTTCACCGCCTTATGCTTTATGATGCTTAGGAATACGGCTTTTCCAACCGGAATACCGCGCGTTTCTTCATATAATTTTATGTATACCGGCATCTGAAAATCCGAAAGCCTTCCGTCCGCCGACAGTTTGCAATCACTTTTTGTGGGTGTTTCACCAGTTTTATAATCGAAAATACACGGCTCACCTTCCGAAGAGACCGAAACCCTGTCCAACCGTCCTTTTAGAATATAATTCGCGTACACTATTTTTTTTTCAGATTCAAGTTCCGAGACCGCATATCCATTAAACTCTTTTTCCTCAAGTTCCAGTAAATCCGATATATGCCTATGTATACCCTTCACCATCGCGCCGACAAGCGGGGCGCAGAGCGGACCGTGAAACGCTTTGTATTCCGCTGCTGCCTGTTTCACGCACGTTTCCGCCCATGAGTTGTATTTTTCTATATTATTATTCATGGTGGAAAAAACTCCATCTTCATTTTTTATTTTTTCAAACAAATTGAATAATATTATATGAAAAAGTTCACCCTTGGATTTATCATCGAGCAGACGAGCTTCGAGCGTTTCTTCATTTATATTAAATATGTTTTCAAAAAGCCAAAAACTTGGGCATTTATAAAAGGACTGTAATCCCGTAGCGGAAATGCGGAGCCTGTCATCCTCATATTTTTGCTCTTTGATAGCGGAACGCAAAATATTTAACATATTTTCATCGTTCACAACAGAGAACGGAACGTTAATCAGGTTGAAACTCCCCATCTCACCAAGCGCGTTTTTCCAAAAACTAAAACCTTTTTTCTGGACAGGAAAAAGACGCTCCGGAAACGGATTTTCTGAATCCGCCCACCAGTTTTTCTCCTCGACATAAACATCCAAAACCTCCCGCGTGAATACTGAGTCATTATCGTTAAAAAAACTGTGGGGCATATTCCAGCCGGAAAAACCGAGCATGGAAGCGCTGTACCAAACATGGGGATTCGACGGCGAACTCGCACTGTAAGCGCGGAAAAACGCGGCTGACGCGTCATAATCCTCTTCGGTTAAACATAATTTTTTCCGCTTGTCCGGACGCAGAAACTTTAATCCGCGATAGATAACCGCGGCGTTTTTTTGATTCGCGTTCAATACAAAATGCGCGGCAAACGGAGCTGCCGCAGCGACTTTGTACTGAAAAACATTTACCCCGCCTTCCTCACGCTCCGGCACATACTGCTTTTCATTCAACGCGTCGATATAGAACGACATTACATTCGAAATAGTAACATCGGGAATCATTTTTTGCATTCGTATTAAATGCGATAATTCTTCGATACAACGAGCGATTATGTCATAAGATTCATCCGAGCAGGAGCTTTTTAGAAATAGACTTGTTCCTCCATCATCATCCCAATCACCGCGAAAAACAAAATAGTATTTTCGTATATCATCAAAACTTTTTGAATTAACTATAGCGCGTAATTTATATTTTATATCTTTGTAATATGCGCCCAGACTGGATTTTTCGGCACGAAATGCCTCTTCCCAAACATCTTTTAACACGCCATTTTCACGGTAACCAGAAACGCAGTTATTATATATTCCAAAACGTATCAAGCGTTCATTTTTTTCAGGACTGCGCCACGGGAGATGGGTATTTAACAATAATGCTTTTAATGACTGAAAAGAAAAATTATTATCAACACAATTTTTCACAAGAGCAAAAAAACTACCCGCGCCGTAGCGAGACAATGGTTTACCGGAACGCCGGCGCAGCGGCACATCGTAAAGTTCAGCCTCGCGCTTTATATACGGCTCCAAAGTCTCAAGTTCTGGAACGCTTATCGCCATATCTTCGTAAGGTATTTTTTCTTCTTCATACAAACGGCGTATTTCAAGAATAGCAGCGCGGAGTTCCTCACGGCTGGAATTGAACCGGTACAGCGGTTTTACCGTCATGTTTTCATCAATTTTAATTATATGAATATTGCTAGATTTCAGCAGTTGTTCATGTTCCGCAAAATCTTCTATCAGTTCTGGATAAAAAATAAAATATTCATTTTCTGTTTCTTTGAATGGAGGACGTTCCCACGCGCTTTCAAAAAGATTGTGTTCTGAAAGAAAGTTTCTGTATTCTTCTTCCAACGTTAAAAAATCATGGTCTTCGTCATCGCTTTGAGTATACATGCCCGCCTTTTCCGCCTGAATGTTTTTCAAAAAACGCTCATGACTTTCGTGCCATAAACGCAGAAGAGGCAAAATCCTAGCGATAGCGCGCGCGAATATTACTCCGTCAGCCGAATACTTTTTAGGTATCAACACTGAAAATACCGAGTGCTTCGCGTTTCTTTCGGCGAGATTTGCGGCGAATATATTGCGGTGAACAGAGTTCACAGGACTTAGTCCATTAATTTCCGTTCGTATACAGCTTTCTTTGAATCTATCCCACGCTATAAAACGTTCCATAGCGAGCGTTTTTACGCCGAAAAAACTTAAAGCCTTTCGCGCCCAAAAAAAAGCCGCTGTCTGCGTCGGAAAAACAAATCGCGTATTTTCCCGGCTGGTAAAATTTTCTGTTAAAACATGAAGTACGCCGTACATACCATCACCGTGCACCACTTAGCGCGCCTTTAACTTAGCAGCATTTCATCATTAGCGAGGTCGCGATGTTTAATCGCGTGAAAACGTTCCACGATATCCTGCGCCGTGAGTTTTTCTTTTTCAGTTTTATTCATATCAAGAATTATTTCACCTGAGTCCATCATCAAAAGGCGTGTGCCGAAACGCAGCGCATGTGTCATGTTGTGTGTAATCATCATAACGGTCAAGTTATATTCAGCGGCAAAACGCAGGGTCAGATTCATAACGATTTCAGCGTTGCGCGGGTCAAGCGCGGCTGTGTGTTCGTCAAGCAGCAGGATGTCAGGACGCGACATAACCGTCATCAAAAGTGTCAAAGCCTGCCGCTGTCCGCCGGATAATAGCCCCACGTTATCGGACATTCGGTTTTCCAACCCCATGTCAAGCTCACGCAGACGTTCTCTAAATTCCTCCCGCAGCTTGTGGTTAAGGCTGATTTTCAGCCCTTTATACCCCTTTTTACGGCATATCAGCATATTGTCCTCAAGCGCCATGCTTCCGGCTGTGCCTAGCAGCGGGTTTTGAAAAATGCGACCTATATAGCGGGCGCGGCGGTACTCCGGTTCACGGGTAATATCGCGCCACTTTTCGCTGTTTTCGCCACGCAGATATATGCTGCCGCTCTCCGGCGGAAAGGTTCCCGCTATCGCGTTGTACAATGTCGATTTTCCCGCTCCGTTTGAGCCGATGACAGTTATGAAATCGCCGCGGTTCACGGTGATATTTATATTTTTTAACGCAACGTTTTCGTCCGGCGTACCGCGAGAGAATACTACCGAAAGGTTTTCAATTCTTATCATCGAAACTCACCTTATTTTTGCGTTCTTGAATACGCCCGCGGATTTTACAAATTTCTGTTTGGAAATCAATATACAACCGATTATCAAAAGGCCGGTCATCAGGTTCAGATCGTTCGGGTTCATGTGAATATGATACCCGTAATTACGCGCGGCATACATCATGGCGCGGTACAACACTGCGCCTAATATAGCGCGAAGGGTCAGCAGTCCTATGCGGTTCGAACGTAGCAAGAATTCGCCCAGCATGAGCGAGGCTAGCCCGGAGACTATCGTGCCGAGTCCGAAGCTTACATCAGCAAATCCCTGATACACCGCGGCAAACGCACCGCTGACGGCAACAAGCCCGTTGGCAAGGCAAATGCCGGCTATTTTCAACATATCGGGATTCATCCCTTGTGAAATTATGAGTTGGGGATTAGAACCGAGCGCGCCTAATGTAAGTCCGAAATCGGTGCGAAAGAAAATGTCAAGTGCAATTTTTATGAAAAGCACGACAAGCAGGCAGTAAATAACGATGCCAATATTCGGATTGTCCGTAAATTGTTTTGTCCAGTCCGTAATATTCGTGAAAATAGTGTTCGCGCGGAGCAATGGTATGTTGGCTCTGTTTGACATGACGCGCAGTATGACGGAACGCAGCATCGTCATCGTGAGTATGCCCGCTAAGAGGTCTGGGATTTTGAGTTTGGTGTGTATGAGTGCAGTAACAAAACCCGCCGCCGCACCACCTAAAAATGCGATTATCAACGCGGGGAATGATGGGATGCCGTTTACTACGCATACCGCCATGATTGCGGCACCCAGCGGCAACGAACCGTCAACAGTCATATCGGCGAAATTCAGCACTCTGAATGTGATAAACACCGCCAGAACCATTATGCCGTAAATAAAGCCTTCTATCAGAATGCCTTCTATCATCATATCAAACTACCGCCCGCCGTATATCATAAATTTTATACGCGAATTTTTCACCGTACCCGCGCCCGCCGTGCGGCT
>JAIRSB010000038.1 GCA_031255655.1 Spirochaetaceae bacterium
CCGGCGGTTCTTCTTCGACTTCTTCTGGTATGGGCTCAGGTTCAGGCTGCGGAGGCGTTTTTGGAGCGCTCTTGCAGGAGAATATTATCGCAGAAACGATGAAAATAAACGAAAAAATCCAGTAAAAATAAGCCTTTCTCAAAACATACCTCTATTTTTAACATTATCGGAATTTCAAGCATCTTTCTTTAGTAAAATTTTTATCAGCGCGGGAAATAAAATGAAACAGCATTTACAACATAATATTTTCGCGATATGGCAGCAACGTGAGGGTATGGCGCTTCAAGCAGACATTTTACCCGCGTCCAAACCTTTTAGATTTTTTTTGTTATTATAGAAAAGTATTATTTTTGGGCGATGTTTAGACCCCGCGCAGCGCAAGATTACGCGGGAAGTTAAGCTCATTCTGAAAGTATGCGTAATATATCTTCTGGACTGTCCGCTCGCAGCATCTCCGCCCGTTTTTCTTGACTCTTAAAAAGCAGGCTGATTTCAGCTAGGAACTGGAGATGCGGGCCTGTTTTCTCGAGAGGAGAAAGCGTCATGATGAAAATACGGCACGGCTCCCCGTCGAGCGCCTCAAAATTAACAGGATTATCAGAAATGCCGATGCACGCCATAAGATCGCCTACCGCGCTGGTTTTACCATGAGGAATAGCTATACCATGTTTCATGCCCGTTGACATCTTGCCTTCGCGCTCCATGATAGCTGCCTGCGCCGCCGCTTTGTCTTTTACTTTGCCTGCGGCTACCAGCAAATCAAGTAATTCACTAATGATGGCCTGCTTGGTATCACCTTTTAGATGAAGGCAAATAGTATCCTTTGTTAAAATTGTGTTCAAACCCATAAGTTTAGTTTTAATGTTTTTTATTTGAATGTCAAGAGGCGCGCTGCCTCATGCCGGCGGGTAAAAAAACGCTGTTCCTCCTTAAAAAAACGCAAGACGCGCGGGCGCGTCTTGCGAAAAAAGGCGAGAAATCGTTTTTTGTGAACGCGCGGAGTTAAGAAAACACCGCGCAAAACATTAAAACCCCGCCGCCCTTTCCTTTTTAGCGTCGGTTAATTATTAGCGGACAAATGCTGCGGTACCGTTTCCAGAGCTGAAATTCACCGTCACCGTACCAATAACTGTTCCGGTAGTATAGCTAAAGGGGCCTGCTGTGTCGTTCATACGTACATCAAGAGTGATATTTTGGTCGTTTCCGGTATATGCAGTAATGCCTACCGAACGAGACTTCTTATATACTTCAAGAACGGCCTTCCCCTCCGAAACTTTGACCCCTGGAATACTGTCAGTGGCGCTCATTTTAGTGGCTGCACCCATCAATTGATCAATACCATCAGGTAACTTGCTACGCGTACTATCCACAATCACAAACTTACCTTCATAACTGCTAAGGCCGGTAATAGTGAGAATACCGGGGCTCCCGCCGCCTCCGCCGCCACCTCCGCCGCTGGTGCCGTTATCGCAGCCTGTCAGAATCAGTCCAAAACCTAATGTCAGCGCCGCCGCCAACATTCCCAATGATAAACATTTCTTTGCCATAGTAACTCCTTTAACTTATGGCTATAAGTTTTTGTCATGCGTTTAGATTTCATTTTTTAATGACGCACAACTTTTTTAACACGTTGTATACGCGCATACTTTGTATGCGTACTAATTCCGTATACCGAATATCCGTTTCCCCAAACGGGGCCATCTCCAAAACTTTAAGCAAATCTACTTCATGCAGCCTCCTTTTCTCTGCGGCAAAAGAGAAGTTTCTGCCGCCCTATGTCCGCCGCGCGGCAGCCCGTCATGGCGAAAGGGCGTAATTTCAGTGTGAAAAAACATTCTGCCGTGTGTTTTCCCGCAAAAAACGCGCCCGCATTGCAAAAATGCACCGAAAACGGAGACAGTCAACAATGCGAAAGCGTAAAATATGCCCCATTTCGCTAAGATTTGTAGACCGGATAGTGTATAGATTGGCCGGCATAGAAAGCCGGAGAAGTTTATAAAAACAAAAGAAACTGGTGAGGTATTTAAGCGAAGGTGATCCCCGCGAATTTTCGGGGGGGGGGGGGATAAAAATTGATGATTTGGGAGCTGTTTTCACAGCGTTTATGGTTTTCATACGGAATACTGTACCAAGCTGTCGGAGAAACGTCAAGGGTAAAAATTCGCTGCAAGCATGGCGGGCGGCGGCGTCTTCGCCGCTTCGTGGTTTAACCGCGGATGACACAGATAGTGCGGACGTCCCTCGTCTTTGCGAGCCTGCGGCAACTTGCCGTAGGGCGAAGCAATCCATTCATAGCGGCAGCCGCTTTCACTGTGATAGATTGCTTCGGCGCGACGCGACGCGCAATGACGAGTGTTGACGGGTGTCCCGCAAAATGACAAGGGGTGATCCCCACATGCGCTTATTTAACAAGGCCATAAAGACATGATACAGCGTTAAAACATAAAGCTGCTGACAAAAGTATCCCCATCCACTTGAAAAACATTGAAATATAGACTAGAATTACATGTTTTCATAAGGGGCTTAAAATGGCTGAAGGCGCGATTTTCTTTATGCTGAAAAAAACAAGGAATGTTTCTGTGTCGCTTCTTGCGACTGTAATGTTTTCTTGCGCGACGTTCGGCGGATACATCCCCGCGGATAAATCTTACTATAACCGTGGGATTGCTTATGACGTTAGAGGCGATTATGACCGTGCCATCATGGATTACGGTCAAGCCTTAAGACTCAACCCCGATTACGCGGATGCTTATTTCAGGCGCGGACTCGCCTATTTCTACAAAAAAGATTACGATCACGCCATTACGGATTACGATCAGACCATAAGAATTGACCCTGATTATACGCCCGCTTATTACAGCCGCGCTGTCGCATATCTTGCCAAAAACGATTACGATCGCGTTATTGCCGACTGCGGTCAAACCATAAAACTTGACCCCTATCACACGCCGGCCTATTATATCCGCGGACTTGCCTATTTCCACGAAAAAAACTATAACCATGCCATCGCGGATTACAGTCAAGTCATAAAACTAGCCCCCGATTACGCCGCCCCATATAACGACCGAGGCATCGCGTATGCCGCTAGAGGCGATTATGTCCGCGCCAGAGCGGACTTCGAGCGTGTTTTATGGCTTACCCCCGAAAACGAGACCGCGTTAGATATGCTAAAACAGTTGAGCGGACATAAATAGCCCCATAACAATATGGGTATTAAACTGCTATAATATATTCATGGACTGTATTTTTTGTAAAATAGCGGCGGGTGAAATTCCGGCAAAAAAGATTTTTGAGGATAACGAAATGCTCGTGTTTCACGACATAGAGCCTAAAGCGCCGGTGCATTTTCTGGTAATCCCAAAACGCCACATCAGCAGCATGATGGAATGTACGGCGGAGGACAGCGAGTTGCTTGGACGGTTGCTGTTTAGGGCGCAGGAAACGGCATGGGAACTTGGCTGCGGCGATAACGGGGCGCGTTTTGTTATCAACTGCAAAAGTGACGGCGGGCAAACGGTGGAACATCTGCACATCCACGCATTAGGCGGACGCAAGCTGGAATGGCCGCCCGGTTGACCAAAATCCGTTCTGCGTCCCGCAGTATTTTATCGGTCTTCTGCCTGCTTTTGATATTCGGGAACGGTTTTTGCGCCGAAGGACGAGGAGCCACCGCGGATTCCGGCGTGTCCCTACCTCAACGGCGCAGCCCGCGCGCGGAAGAAAATCTGGTGAATCTTATCGGCATGAGCGTTACGGAACTCTTTGATAATTTCGGCCCGCCTGCCGCGGTTTACGCTTCACGCGGCATTGAAACATGGCAGGACGATGTTGTTTTTGAATATCCCGGCGTCGATTTTTATATTTATAAAGACAGGGTTTGGCAGTTGAACCTTGAGGCTGGCGGCGGGATAAGCACCGGCGACCCGCGCGCGGCGGTGCTTCTGGTTTTAGGGGACACGGCGCGGGATAAGGGCAGCCACATACTAGGAAGGTTACGCAACACAAGTTGGCCGATTGAATGGCGTTTTAATATCGAAGGCGGCAAAGTGTCCGCGATTTATTTATACAGGACGGACTATTAAATGACAAAGATTTGCCTATGTTTGACAGCAAAAACAATAGAACGCGATTTGGAAATACTTGAAAAGTATAGAAACTTCATCGATATGGTAGAATTGCGGGCGGATTACCTGCTGCACGAAGAATGCTTTTCGATACGGCGTTTTCCTGAACTTGCCGGACTGCCCGTCATCCTCACGATACGCCGCAAAAGTGACGGTGGAAATTTCGATTTGAGTGAAAGCTCTCGTGTTGTTCTCCTTTCAAAAGCTATGGCGTTTGCCGAAGTCGACGTAAGACATAACTTTGCCTACGTTGATTTGGAAGAAGATTTGGAATTGCCGAGTTTGGAAGAAGCCGCCCGCGCCTTCGGCACGAGAATAATCCGATCTTTTCATTGTTTCGCCGGGCCTTACGATAATCTGGATGAGCGCATACGCGCTATGTACCATGTTGGCGATGAAATTGTGAAGGCGGCCATTAAGCCGGAAACGCTTGATGATGTAACACGGCTGTTCAAAATATCCCGCGAATTGGAAAAGATGGGGAACAGAGAAAAAATCCTTGTTGGAATGAGCGATGCCGGAGTTTGCACGCGGATTCTGGCGAAAAAAATGGGATCTCACGTCTGCTATGTTTCGGCTAGGAATGAGAAGGACTTACCTATGGCTGGAGAGGGTCAGCTAGACCCCATTGAGCTAAACGAGCTATACCGGTTTCGCTCGATTACGCGGGACGCGGATGTTTACGGCATACTTGGTTACCCTCTCAAAGCTACAGCAAGCCCCTTGTTTTTTAACGGCGTTTTTAAACGCGAGGACAAAAATGCCGTGTACGTTCCGTTTCCTTCGCCGTCGGCCTCGTCATTTTTCAGGCTTGCGGACGAGATTGGCTTACGCGGCGCGGCTGTTACTGTGCCGCACAAGGAGGCGGTGATGGAGCACTTGGTCTCAAAGTCCAGCCGTGTCGCTTCCGTAGGCGCGTGCAATACGATTGTCCGCGAGGAAGGGGGCTGGCGGGGTTACAACACCGACGCGGAGGGCTTTTCCGGTTCGCTGCTGGATTTCACAGGGCGAAAAGATTTCAGAGGAAAGCGGGTAACGGTAGTTGGCGCAGGCGGCGCGGCACGCGCCGTAGCCTCAGAGCTGCACCGGCTTAAAGCTAAGACGCTGATTTTAAACAGGAATAAACCACGCGCCCAACAGCTTGCAAGCATATACGACTTTGACTACGCCGGATTGGACGCGGACGGTTTAAAGCTGGTCAAAAAATTCCACGACATAATCGTACAGACGACATCGTCCGGCATGGAACCGGATGTCGATGGAGACCCTCTGCAAGACTACCAATTCACAGGTAAAGAACTGGTGATGGACATTATTTACAAGCCGGAGCGCACTGCCCTCTTGAAGCGTGCCGCTGACGCGGGCTGCCGTGTGCTGAACGGCGCGGATATGCTGCTTAGGCAGGCCAAATTGCAGTATCTGTATTTCTTTGGTAAAAAATATCCCGAAGACTAAGGGCACTTTCAAAACTTGCCGCCGCGCTGCTTTCGTTGCCTGCGGGAAGTCTGATATGGGGTTTGTATGTCGCTCAACTGGAAAGAAATAGACCTTGTATTATCGGAGCTGGAACTGGCAGGCTGCCAGATTCAGAAGATAAATCAGAGCTCCTTCGACGTGTTGTCGCTGCGTGTTTACGGACGGCAGGGTGAGCGTGTCTTGCTTGCCGTCATAAAAAGTGGTGTTTGCCGTCTGCACGAAACCTTCCGCGATATTCCCAAAAATGACAAGCCGCTGCGTTTCGGCGAGTTGCTAAAGTCCCGCATTATTAACGGCTGGATAGAGGAGGCGGCGCAGATTGGCGGCGACCGCATTGTGCGTCTGACTATACGGCGCGGCGAACTCCGCTATCGTCTGTACTTCCGTCTCTGGTCAAATGCTGCCAATGTGCTGCTCTGCGATATGGACGGGAAAATCATAGACGCGATGAGGCGTTTGCCGAAGCGCGGCGAGATTGGGGGGGAATACTACAAACCGGAATTGTCTGCCGCTCCCGCGCTTGATGACGGGCGTTACTCCGTGCGCGAACTGGGGGGCGAGGGCAGTTTCAACGAAAAGATCGACCTGTGGTACGCGGAGCAGGGGGGCGCGTTGTCGCTTGAGGCGCTGCGGGCGGAGGCGGCAAAGCGTTTTACTGGCGGCATAAACCGGTTGGAGGCTGCTCTGGCGCGTCTACGCGAAAAGGAGGCTGAATACGCGGATGCGGCGCGTCTTAAGGAGTATGGCGGCATAATCATGGCAAATTTGCAGTTGTTCAGCGGCTCTAGTCCGAACGGCCCGGACATGGACTGGATTGAGGCGGAGGATTTTTATTCCGGCGGCGGCTTAATACGGATAAAGATTGATGCCCGCAAGAGTGGTGCGGAAAATGCCGCCGTGTACTACGAGCGTTACCGCAAAGCAAAGAGCGGGCTTGCGGACGTTCGCGCCGAAATCAAAGTGGCGGAGGCTAAAATAGCCGGGGAAATGGAGCGGCTGGAGCGGCTTCTGGCTGAAACTAACCCGCTACGTCTGCAAAAGCTTTCCGGCGCCGCTGTGCCCAGCGGCGCAAAAAAGGATTCGCGAAAACGCCCCGGGCTGTCGTTCAGGCGTGATGACTGGCTTTTAATCGTGGGGCGCAGCGCCAAAGAAAATGACGAGCTACTACGCCGCCATGTTAAAGGAAACGATATTTGGCTGCATGCACGGGATTTTGCCGGTTCTTATGTGTTCATAAAACAGCGTTCGGGTAAAACCGTGCCCCTTCCAATACTTCTGGACGCGGCGAATCTCGCGTTGTTCTATTCCAAAGGGCGCGGCGCTGGTAAGGGCGATCTTTTTTATACACAAGTAAAATACCTTCGCCGCGCCAAAAACGCTCCAAAAGGTCTTGTTCTGCCTACTCAGGAGAAAAACTTGAGTGTTAC
>JAIRSB010000068.1 GCA_031255655.1 Spirochaetaceae bacterium
TGTCTTGGTATACCGTGAAATCTGCTTGGTATACCAAGAGAATTCCCCGGTATACCGGAAAATCTTCTTAACCGTCCCTGAAAACTCCATAACCGGTTATATAAATCTCTTGGTATACCGAGAGGACTTCCTGGTATGTCAAGAAAACTTCTCGGTATACCAAGGGAATTTCTTGGTATACCAAAGAAAACTCTTGGTATACCAAAAAAATTTTACAAACGGCTGTAAAATCTTTATAACCGGATATAAAACAGTTACAGTCCGCTATGCGGACAGCGCGAACGCCCGCCCCGCCGCCAGCGGCTACCGCCGGCGCTCCATTTACAAGTGCGCGTCCGGCTGGTGAGGCAGTGCGGCGGCGGGCTTTGCACGACATAGAAAAACATAATAGAATGAGGCATGGGTATTCGCGGAGAATTATTTTCAAAAAAAGTTTTATTGCAAAATCGTAGTTATTTTTTCAATGTAAAAGAAAACCGCAAGGGCGATTTGTATCTGAACATTGTTGAAAGCAAAAACAGCGAAAGCGGCTTTGAACGCCAGTCGGTAATCTTGTTTGCGGAAGATTTGCAGGAGTTCCTGCGCGGTTTTGACGAATCGCTTCGCGTACTGGAAAAAGCGGTGCACGAAAAACGCCGGACACAGGGCGGCGGGCGCGGTGGCGCGGAAAGGCCGCGTACTGGCGCGGACAGACCGCGTGGCAGCGCAGACAGACCGCGTGGCAGCGCGGAAAGGCCGCGTGGCAGCGCGGAAAGGCCGCGCGGCAGGAAAGGCGCGGATGGGCCGCCTGTAAAAGTCTTTCGCAAAAAATCACCGGAAAGCTAAGGCGGGCGGGTTTTTGTCCCGCGCCCTGCCGCCGGAGCTGAGGCTGTTAAACTGTAGGATTAGCGCCGGACAGGGGTGGAGGCAAGCCCGCCAATACGGCGCAAAATGAACCGCGGGGGACAGTAGCCATCTTTGTCTATCCGTCCGGCGCGTCATAGTTGCATTCTTCCTTTAATAAATCAAGCGTTCGCGCTAATGCCGGACGCGCTTTCGCGCCCGGAGGCGGGGGCGGCGCGCCTTATGCAAGGCCGCCGTGTGTTGACAGGATGAAAGTCTCGCGCCGGAGCGTCTTGCCGGACTTTTTCAGAGCCTCTGCGGCGGCGTATTCAAGGCCGCCGCAGCACGGCACTTCCATACGCGCCACAGTGAGGGATTTTATGTCATTCTGCGAAATGATTTGCGAAAGTTTGTCGCTGTAATCTACGCCGTCCAGTTTTGGACATGCTATTAGAACAACGCGCCCCTGCGCAAAATCGCGGTGAAAGCTGCTGTGGGCGTAAGCGCAGCAGTCGGCGGACACAAGCAGGGCGGCGCCGTCAAAATGGCGGGCTGTTACCGGCGACAGTTTTAACTGCACCGGCCAGTGCGACAGGGCGCGCCCGCCGCCGCCGCCTGCTGTGTCGTCGCCCGTGCTTCGCACGGGCGATGCACATTCGAGTCCGCCGCCGCCGGGGGCTTTAATCTCGCGTTCCTCGAATTGAATGGCGCCGTTCGGGCAGACGGGCAGGCAGTTGCCTAGTCCGTCGCAGTGGTCTTCGCGCAGCAAACGCGCCTTGCCTTCGACAATGCCGATGGCTCCTTCGTGGCAGGTCTCGGCACACAACGCGCAGCCTGCGCATTTTCCGGCGTCTATTTTTATAACTCTTCTTATCATAGCGTCCTTCCCCCCTCAAATCGCAGGTGGTTTTAATGACTTCGCGGCAGCGTACTGAAACAGGCTAATCATTCTTGACAAGCTGCGAAAAGTTTTTTGCTTATATGTACGACGCGGTAATGCGGATTCGCCTCTTTGATTAAAGCCTCCAGCACTTCCGGATCGTCCGGCAAATGGTAAGTGCAGAGCGCAAGGCGGGGCGCGAATTCTCTTAATGTCTCCTTCGCTCCTTTTAACATATCGCGTTCTGCTCCTTCTATATCGGCTTTAATAAAATCCAGCCGTTTAAGTCCCTGTTCGTGAACAAATTTGTCAAGCGTGATAATCTCGATTTTTTCCGTTGTGTCAGACTTTTTTGGATTATTGTTTATAATTCTGTTTGCTTCGCCGGTAAAATTTTTATCAGTTTGCAATACCGCTTCACCAGTGAAGCCGCCCAAGCCTTTATTTACAGGAAAAATCCCCCCCCCCCCCCATGACTATTTAATTCGGCGGTTTTTTGCAGCATCTTGAATGTCGTTGCGGTAGGTTCAAAGGCATGGGCAGCCGCGCCCTTCGCGGCGGCATACGCGCTGAAATCCCCTATCCACGCTCCGGCGTCTATTACAACATCGTTTTGTTTTACACTAACGTCAAAATCGCTCGTTTGGTAGGAGTAAGGCCCTTCCGGCATATATCCTTCGAGTTTTTCAACAAGTTCCGCCGAATAATCTTCATTCAAAAGCACATGAAACAGAAATGTATCAAGAAATACATAACGCATCTCTTCGGCTTTGCGAAAGTACGGTATAAGTGCGCCGTTAAAATTAAAAAACTTCCCGCGTTCTGTGTCTTTTTCGAGCCAAATTTCACGGAATTCTGGAGAGATAAGTCCCATCTTATTCTTTTTCAAAAACTGTAAAGCCTTATCATGTTTTTCAGATGGATTGGCGTTGTTTTCCAATATGCCGGTAAGCAGCCGGTTAAGTTTTTCGTAATCGCTTGAGAGTAACGAAAACTTTTGATATATGTAAAACCGCGTCTTTTCGGTGAAAACTCCCCGCCAAATCTCTCCGATTAACCTGCTGTGCATCGCCCATTCAAGCGGCCTGAACTTAAAAGCAAAAACTTCTTTCATATAAATCCTCCAAAATTCAATACGTCAAATCGTATAGGTTAGCGCAATTGCCGTCAATCATCCACAGTAAGGTAATCCGTAATTTCGCGTTTGGTGCTGAATGTAAAATTGTTTTGAAGCCGTCGTTGCCTCTTGACTAAAAAAAACGCTTTCGCTTATTCTGTTATATATGGCTAACACACAGGAGGAAGTTATGTATTTGTCCGATATGCTGGACGGCGCTTCGTTTAAAGTGAAGAAAGTGGACTTGGGAAAAGAGGTTGGTAAACGGCTTGCGGATATGGGTTTTACTGAGGGTGCGGAGGGCCGCATTGTCAGGCGGGGGATTTTCCATGACCCGTTGGAAGTTCATATCTTAGGTTATGAAGTTTTGATTAGGCGGTTTGAGGCGTCAAAAATCGCCGTCGAGTCTACGTGCGCGTAGACCAGTTTAAGGAGGAATTCTATGGAAGAAAACTCTTTGCGTATCGCGCTTGCGGGTAATCCGAATTCAGGAAAAACCACGCTTTTTAACGCGCTGACAGGCGCTCATCATCATGTCGGCAATTATCCGGGCGTCACGGTGGAGAAACGAGAGGGAAAGCGGACACGGAACGGTCGTGTTTATGATTTCACCGACCTGCCGGGGATATACAGCCTCACGGCTTATTCGGAAGATGAAGTTGTCTCTCGGGATTTCATACTTGATGAAAAGCCCGATCTGATTATAGATGTGTTGGATTCCACGAACCTTGAACGCAATCTTTACCTTTGTTTGCAGCTGCGGGAGTTGGGGATACCGGTGGTTGGGGCGTTGAATATGTCGGACGAAGCGAAGGCGCGCGGAATCCGTATAGACGAGGCGCGGCTCTCCGCCACTTTCGGGATAAAATTTGTAAAAATCACCGCTGTCAAAGGACACGGCATAAATGATTTGCTGGATAAAGTCGATTCGGCCTATGCGGAAGCGCAAAACACGACGGGATGTACCGGCGCGGAGGTTTTGAGTTACGGCGCGGATATAGAGCCTTGGCTCGAAAAAATCGAGGCCTTAATCACGCGGCGAGAAAACTCAAGAGGGGAGGGCGCGGAAGACATCCGCGTTAAAGCCGAAGCGCGTTTTCTTGCCGCAAAGCTGCTGGAAAAAGACAAAGCAGCGGAAACTCGTCTAGCTGGCGGCGCCAACGGCGGTGAGATACTATCCGCGGCGCGTGAGGGTATAGAGTGGATAGAAAAACACTGCGGAAAAGACGCCGAGATAGTCCTATCCGAGCGGCGTTACGCTCGCATTCACGAGGCTCTTAAAGGCGCGGTTCATGTGGACAAGGCGGCAAAGGTTTCAATCGCGGAAACCTTCGATAGAGTTGTAATGAACCGCTTCCTTGCCCTGCCCATATTCATTGGCATCCTTTGGATTGTGTTCCAACTGACTTTCACCATCGGCGCGTACCCGCAAGACTGGCTACAGTCGT
>JAIRSB010000096.1 GCA_031255655.1 Spirochaetaceae bacterium
GTCCGCCTCTTTTTCCTGTTCCAGCGTGATTACATTCGCCTTAACCCAGTCGCTGTACGGCTTTGCCGTGCTCACCCCGTGCTTAACCTCATCATTCGGGATGATGCGCCCTTCCTGCAAATCGACAAGCAGCAGTTTGCCCGGCTCGAGCCGTCCTTTATACTCAACCTCTTCCGGCTTAAAGTCCTGAACGCCGGTCTCGCTTGCCATCACAATCAGCCCTGACTTTGTGATTGTGTAACGCGAAGGACGCAGCCCGTTTCTGTCAAGCGTGCCGCCGACATAGCGTCCATCGCAAAAAACCATCGAGGCAGGGCCGTCCCACGGTTCCATAAGGCAGGCGTGGTACTCGTAAAAGCTCTTTAGTTCACTGCTTATGGGGTTCTTGTCGTTCCATGATTCGGGTATCAGCATCATTAAGGCGTGGGGCAGACCGCGCCCGCTCATTACAAGAAGTTCCAGCATATTGTCAAAGCTCGCCGAATCGCTGCTGTCGGGTTCTATTATGGGCAAAATGCTTTCGATATGACTGCCGAAACGCGGGTGGGCAAGCAGTTTTTCCCGCGCCGCCGCCCAGAAACGGTTACCTTTAACAGTGTTTATCTCGCCATTATGGGCGATGAGGCGGAAAGGCTGAGAAAGCCGCCACGCGGGGAATGTGTTGGTAGAAAAACGCGAGTGGACAAGGGCAACCGCCGTCAGCATATCTTTGTCGGATAGGTCGCCGTAGTATTCGCGCAGTTGGCGCGGCATCAGCATACCTTTGTACACGATTGTCGAGGACGAAAGACTTGGCATATAGAACTCGCCGTTTAGGGCCGTAAGTTCGCCCGTGCCCGCGTGTTCGCGCACGTATTTTTCCAGCTTCTTGCGGAAGATATAGAGACTGAAGTTAAAGTCCTCCGCACCCTGCGCGCCGCTGCCGGAGGCGGGGTGCGGGGCGCGCTGGGTGTGCAGAAATATTTGTTTGATTGCAGGCTCGGCCTGCCGCGCTATCGTCCCGACGGCCTCTGAGTTGACAGGTACATCGCGCAGCGCCAAAAGTGACAGCCCCAGCTCTTTCGAGAGCGCGTCTATTTCTTTCAGTATCGCGCCCTGCGCCGCGCTGTCTTTCGGCATGAATAAGAGACCCGTGCCGTAGTCCTCCGGGCCGTCTTTCAGTTCCGGGACAGTTTTTTTATAGAAGCCGCGCGGTATCTGCATCATAACACCGGCGCCGTCTCCGGTCTTGTCATCGGCGCTTTCCGCGCCGCGGTGCGTCATGCGTTCCAGCACTTCAAGCGCGCGTTCCAGAATATCGTGCGAGGCGCGTCCTTTAATGTCCGCCACAAACCCTATGCCGCACGAATCGTGTTCGTTTTCTTTGCTATATAAGCCGCTCATAAAAACCTCTTTTGTACATTTTGGCGCATTCTATAAACAAGCGTCCCATCGAATAAGCCTTATTATACGAAAAACACGGCGGCGTTAAAAGACAGAGGAGGGATGGATGGATGGGCGGATGAGGCTAAAATGAGAATTACTGTGCGGTGTCAAGCGAACCGCAGGGCAAGAACGATATGGCTTGCCACAGGTATGGGATAACCTTCTTGGCAGGCAGGCGGCGGAACGGGCAGACCGCGTGAAATATCGGCTTCAAGACAGCCGTCAAGGGCTTCTTTTGCCATTGCCATAGCCTCCCTTGGGAAAACCCGCAGCTTACTATATTTGTCATATCGGGGAATTGAGCTTTGAACAGCCGCCAGCGTGAATACCGGCGGCTGTCCATGTTTTTTCTATGTTGTTACCTAGCCGCTAATCATTGCTCTGATGGCGAAACTGGCTAAAGTCGACAACGGTTGTTTTTTTCGTGATGCTGAGTTCTGGCAGTTTATCCGTATTCAATAGCGTATTCGACTTGGTAATGCCAAGGTCCTTAAATGTTTTGCCGTCGGTGTAAAAGCAAAGAGATCCAGTTGTTTCTCCAGGGCGGAACAGCCCTATAGCCGAATAGTACGAACCAGTATCCGTCCAATCTGGTTCTAAGTATGTTCTCAAATGAATCGTCATGGAGTTACCGGAAATTACCCCTGTTCCCCAAGCACTAGGAACGTCAATGCTACCCTTCTTAAACAAACGAATCTCTATTTTGCATCCAGACAGTTCAGAAAGACCGGTAATACCGGTGGGACCAGAAAGACCGGTGATAGTGATTTCTTTGGCGCCACCTGACGAAAGATATTCATCATCTTTATCTTTGTCCAAAGCGTTACCACAACCGGCAAGCAATACTCCAAATGCCAGCGTTACCATCGCCAGCATTCCCAAAAGAAATTTTCTGTTTATCATTTTATTTTCCTTGAATAGCAATATTTTTTAACGGCGGCACAAACGCCGTTTTTTATGAAACGCGCGGGAGATAAGGAACCCCCCGCCCCCGCCTGCCCAACGCTTTAGCGTTGGGCAGGGCTTTGTTAGAACTTCACTGACAAGCCGATGCTTCCATGTGAATACTTGCTAGTTCCGAGTTCCAAATACGCGCCGATATTGTTGGTAAAGAAATACCGCGCGCCCAATATGCCGGTTATGGGTTCAGTTATGTTAATCTTACCGGACACATCCAAAATCTGCAAATCCAGCCAGCCAAATACGAGGCTGATATACGGGTCAAAGTTTTTCACAAAGTTGAAATGCCAACTCGCCTTTGCGCCCAAATACGCCAGCTTAATTTTACCGTCGCCAGTAGAGATTATATGCCCGCCGATAGACAGCGGTATTTTGGGCAGCAGCGCATATTCAACGCTCGCCGAGAAAGGTGGAAGGTCTTTGTTTTTCTCGGAAATTTCGGTTAATTCGAGCCCCGCATTTATGAAGAACTTAGATTCCGCAATTCCCGGCGCGTAACTGTTATACCAATCCGCGAAAACTCCTCCTGCAAGCGCGCCTGCAAGAAGTAAAACCAATAAACATTTTTTTGCCATATTAAATCTCCTTATGATTTATGACATTAAGTTTTTGTCATGCGTTTAGATTTCATTTTTAATGACGCATGACTTTTCAATTTTTAGCACGTTACATAACGTGCATACCTTTGTACGCGCGCAAATCCCGCATACCGGATCTCCGTTCCCAAAACGGGGTCATCTTAAAACTTTGTAAGCAACTTTATTTCATGCAGCCTCCTTTTCTTTGTGGTAAAATAATTCCAAGACTCCCCTCCGCATCTAGCCGATAATCGTCTCTTCAGCCTTTGACCACTGCCCCTTGTTGCCCGAATTGTTTTCGCAGCATACGGCGTAGTAAGCCGTCATGCCATTTTCGCGTTCCGTATGGGCCAATTATCATCGACGTCTTGCGGTTAAAGCGCGATTTGGGCAAGTTCTCGCCGGAAGCGGGCTTAACGCCGCCCACCTGCCATGCGTAGCTAATCCCGTGTACGCTGTCTGGCTTTGTGATTTTTCTGTTTAGCGGGTTTAGCACGCGGATTTTGTGCTGAAAGTGATTGGGCGTGGTTTCGATGACGAGTTCCGGCACAGCCTTTGGCGCTTCAACGGGCGTCATGTTTTCGCCGGGCTGGTCAAATCCCAGCTCGGTAAAATCCGCCGGACTAAGCGGCGGCATAAGAAAGTAGCGCCGCTTGATGCCTCGCATTTTCGCCGGAATGACCCAGTCCGCCGCCTTAGCCGCAAACACACGAATCCATGCCAGCGCTCTTTCCAAGACCTTCTTTCTCTTGCCCAACGCTTCGCGTTGGGCAAAATGCTTTGCGTTGGTCCCGCCGCCGTGTATTTTCCCGCGAAAAACGCGCCCGCAGCGCAGAAGCGCGCCGGCAAAGGCAGCCGTCAGCAATGCGAAGGTGTAAAATATTCCCCATTTCACAAGGATTTGCAGGGCGGATAACGCGCAAATTTGCGTGCAAATTCTGCGGTATAGAAAACCGGAGAATCTTGAGTGTTTTAGGTGTTTTACAAGGATTAAAGGGGCTAAAAGGGTGTTTAAGCGCGGAATGCCCGCACGAATTTTCGTATGCGGGGGGGGGGGGGGATAAATTCTTGGTAATTTGACGCCAGTTTAAGGGCGTTTGCAATTTTCATAGGAGTTATTCTAACAAGCTGTCAGTGAAAAGTCAAGCGGAAAAATTCGCTGCGGGCTGCCCAACGCGGAGCGTTGTGCCCAATGCGAAGCATTGGGCTTGGGAGTTTCGCGCAGCGAAACTCTACGGCGCGGGGCGGATATACGTACAGCTTTTGACAATGTTCTATGTCCGAACGCTGCGCGCAAAAAAAACGCAAGACGCGCCCCGCGCGTCTTGCGAAAAAACAAAGGAGGAAAACTCGTTAGGCAGAGAAGTTGTTTTTTTAATGAAACATTAGTATCCGTGCTTTCGCGGCAACGCCGGAAAACACGGACGGACTACTACTAGAACCGGAATCCTACGGCAACCTTTACCTCAAGCCCATGCCCAAGCCGCGCTTTCGCATCGGAATTGCCGTCGATCATGTCGTTTTCAGCCTTGTTTGCAAGCCTTAGCCCGTACAAGAGTCCGCTGTGCAAATAAATCTTATCGGTGAGAGAAAAATCCGCTCCGCCGCCAAGTTTGAACCATAACGCACTGTAATCTCCCGCGTTATCCTCTCCGTCTCTATTTTTCGATTCATTCCCATCCTCATCCTTAGCGGAGAGCATGACTCGGTAGGTGATACCCAAGAGAGGGAATACCGACATCTTTTCATTGATGGTAATGGGATATTTTCCCAACAAACCAATATCGAGCCCCATATATGATGCATCTCTATCTCTACTGCCCCGTGAGCCTATTTCTATTGTCGTTTTACCACCGCCGCCAAAAAAGCCCATCGACAATTCCACGTAGGAGGCGTCAAAGAACAAGAAAGCGCCGCCGCCGGCGTAAGGGGTTTTTATAGACGGCTCCCCTGACACTTCAATTCCTCCGCCAAAATCACTGGTGAAGTAGCCGCCGACGCCCGCACTCAGACTGATCGCGCCCTTGGAGGCTGCCTCCTGCGCGAAAATTCCTCCCGCAAGCACGCCTGCAAGAATCAAAACCAATAAACATTTTTTTGCCATATTAAATCTCCTTATGATTTATGACATTAAGTTTTGTTATGCGTTTAGATTTCATTTTTTAATGACGCACAACTTTTTATCTTTTGCACGTTACATAACGTGCATACTTTATATGCGCGCAAATCCCGCATACCGGATGCCGTTCCCCAAACGGGGTTATCTAAAAACTTTGGTATCAACTCTATTTCATGCAGCCTCCTTTTCTATACGGTTCTATACGGCAAAGTAACTCCCAGCCGCCCCTCCACTCTGGCAGCCCGTAACAGGCTGTTATCCTATAATTGCCTCTTCGACCTGCGGCCATTGTCCCTTGTCGCCCGAATTGTTTTCGCAGCATACGGCGTAGTAAGCCGTCATGCCCTTTTCGTGTTCCGTGTGGGCGATTATCATCGACGTCTTGCGGTTAAAGCGCGATTTGGACAAGTCCTCGCCGGAAGCGGGTTTTTCGCTTCTCACCTGCCATGCGTAACTAATCCCGTGGACGCCGTTGGGCTTTGTGGCTTTTCTGTTTAGTGGGGACGCAGTGCCCCCGTTCGGGTAAAAAATATCCCAGCCGATAGCGTTGGTCCCGCCGCCGTGTATTTTCCCGCGAAAAACGCGCCCGCAGCGCAGAATCGCGCCGGCAAAGGCAGCCGTCAGCAATGCGAAGGTGTAAAATATTCCCCATTTTGCAAGGATTTGCAGAGCGGATAACGCGCAAATTTGCGCACAGACTTGCGTGCAAATTCTGCGGTATAGAAAACCGGAGAATCTTGAGTGTTTTAGGTGTTTTACAGGGACAAAAGGGGCTAAAAGCTTATTTAAGCGCGGAATGTCCGCACGAAGTTTCGTATGGGGGGGGGGGGGGATAAATTCGGTGTAATTTGACGCCAGTTTAAGGGCGTTTGCAATTTTCATAGGAGTTATTCTACCAAGCTGTCAGTGAAACGTCAAGCGGGAAAATTCGCTGCGGGCTGCCCAATGCGGAGCATTGTGCCCAATGCGAAGCGTTGGGTTTGGGAGTTTCGCGCAGCGAAACACCACGGCGCGGGGCGGATATACGCACAGCTTTTGACAATGCTCTATACGATTAGCGGCTTGACTACAGCGATTGAGAAGAAGAGATTAACGTCCGGTACCTGCTTATAGGTTTTGATATATGCCTTTAATAAAGCAAAAGGAGTAGCTATGGCAGATTTAACCGGCACAAAGAGGGCGGCTTTCATTGTCATGGATTGCTTCGCCGCCAGCGGTAACCTATCAGGCTGATTATGCCTTTTATTTACAATAGGATTATTCCAAAACATCGGGTTTTGAGGCATAATTTGTGAATACTGATGAAACGCGCGCGATATGTGATAATGCTTATGATACTGACGACCTATTCCGGCGTTAGGGCTGAAGAAATGACAACCCTTACGCTGGCAGACGCGGTGCGGCGGGCCGAAGAATGGAGCCTTAGCCTAAAGAAAAACGCCGTAGACCTTAACACGGCGCGGACAGCGAATCAGAACATTTGGGCGGAGTTCTTTCCGTCAATCAGCGCGGGCGCGGGGCTGCGGCACAGCATAATCCCGCCCTCCAGCGCGGGCGGCGCGCCTAACATCAGCCTGAGCGCCGGACTTTCACTCCAGCTTAACGCGGGACTGCCCGCCGCGATTAAGCTAATCCGCCTGGCTTACGAAACGGCCATGTTCGACTATGAACAGAGCAGGCAGCAGTTGGAACTTGCCGTTACCAAGCAGTTTTACACGATAATCACCGAACAACACAATCTTTCAATACTCAAAGAAAAGCAGGCGCAGACCAGCCGCCAGCTTCAGCGCGACCGCGCCCGCTTTGAAAACGGCCTGTTAAGCGAGCTTAACTACCACCTAAGCCGCCTGTCGAACGAAAGCGCAAAGCTCGATATGAACCGCGCTTTGTCTAACTGGGCAGAGACAACAGAACAATTTCAGTCAACGCTGGGCTTTGAGTCAGGTGAACAAATCCACTTTGAGGGCGCCCTTGCGGTAGAGCGCGTAGAGATAGACGGCGAATATTTAATAGCGCGCTACCTGCCCGTCCGCCCGGATATTGTAAACGCTAGGCGGAACCTTGAACGCCTGCGCCTTACCGAAAGCCGCCAGAGCCTTAGTTCCCGCGCCCCCAGTCTGTCGTTGTCAACAAGCTGGAGCGCGAGCGCGCTCGCGCCTTCCAGCGACAGCCTGAGTGCGGGTGTAAGCGTGAACATTCCGGTTGAAGCGTGGCTGCCGGGAACGAAAAGCTGGCAGACTGTAAGAAGCGCCCGCGCCAACACCGAAAAGGCGGAGTTGGACTTGGAAGAAGCAATGCGTTCCGCGAAAATGAGCGTCCGCTCTTTGTGCGCGAACATCAACAATTCGTGGAACAGCATAGAGACGGGGCGGCTTCGTGTGGAAATTGCCGAGAGCGCCTACGCTATGGCGGAGCGCGGGTTTTCGCAGGGAACAGTGGAGTTCCTAGAGATGGAGACGGCGCGTAACAGCCTGTCCGAAGCGCGTTTGCAGCTTTTGCGCGAAGAGCTTTCTTACAAACTGATGACGCTCGACCTAGCCGCCGCTTTGAACATTGCCGCGGATAAACTTTCCGCTAAAGATTGAACATACTTTCTTCAGGAGTGAACATGAAAAAACGCAAGCCCAATCCGGCCAACATAGTAATTGCTTTCTTTATAGCTATATTCTTGGCTCTAATACTCCTTTCTATATTCAGCGGCGGACGTTCAGGGGGCGGGCGCGGCGGCGGCATCCCCCTGCCCGCCCTGCGCGGCGGGCAGGGGAACCCGCCGGCGGGCGGCGGTCCAGCAGGCGGCGGCGCGGGCGGCAGTGGTCAACGGGATGGTGGTGGACAGCGGGACGGCGGCGGCACGGCGGGTAGCAGCGGCGCGGCGGGCGGCGGACAGCGGGACGCGGGGCAGCGCGGCGGGCGGCAGGCGGGCGGAGGCGACGCCCGCGGTAGCGGCGGGCGCGGAGCGGTTCGGGCCGTGCCGGCGGTGCGCGTAACGCCGGTGGCTTTAGGCGATGTAAGCAACAGCATAATGATTAACGGCGATGTTCTGGCATCCCGTGAGGTATCAATATTTCCGGTTACGGCGGGGAAAATCGTGGAACTGCGCCTGCGCGTGGGAGATGAGGTTAGGGCCGGGCAAGTCGTGGCGGTCGTTGACCCCTCGCGCCCGGGCGAGGTGTATTCCGGCAGCCCAGTTCGCTCGACGATAAGCGGAACCGTACTGCAAGCCCCCTACAGCGTGGGCGACACCGTCTCTCAGCAGTCGGCAATATACGTGATAGGCGACCTTTCCGCCCTCATCGTCGAAACCTTTGTGCCCGAACGCTTCTCGGCGGAGGTACGCGCCGGACAGCGGGCGGATTTGTTCTTCGATTCGATTTCAGGCGAAACCTTCGCCGGATTCGTAAGCGAGGTAAGTCCGGCGCTTGACCCTGCCAGCCGTACTCTGCGCATCAGACTGCGTATCGAACAGAAAGACCCGCGCATACGTCCTGGTATGTTCGCAACAGTAAGCCTTGTCATCGCTTCCCGCTACGGCGTGCCCGTTATCCCCAGAGCTTCCGTCATCAATACCTACAATTCATGGATAGTATTCATCGTAAACGCCGGGAATGTGGCGGAACGGCGCGAGGTTTGGCTGGGCTTGGAAAGCGAGGACATGGTCGAGATTATGAACGGGCTTTCCATAGGCGAGCTTGTCGTAAGTTCGGGACAGAACTTCCTTTCCAATAACGAGCCTGTCAGAGTTGTCGAATGAGACGGTCTGCTAAGCAGAAGGGCAGGCGTTCACCTTGAATATAATTCAGTTCTCTGTAAAGCGTCCGGTAACGATAGTCGTCTTTTACGTTTTGCTTACCGGTATCGCGGCAACCGTAATCCCCGGCATCGCGGTAGACCTGTTCCCTTCGACGGCGCGGCCTGTTCTTTCGGTTTATACTAGTCTGTCGGGCGCGGGACCTGCCGACATAGAACGGAATGTTACCCGTCCGGTAGAAAGAGCCTTAGCCTCCTCACGCGGGCTTACCGAGATAACGTCGGTCTCGTCATTTGAAAGCTCCTCTATCAATCTGAACTTCGCTTACGGCACGGACATGGACAAGGCCGCTTCGGACGCGCAGACCTTGCTGAACAGGATAGTAAACTCCCTGCCGGACGGCAGCAGCACACCGCTTGTGCGCCGTTTCGATATGTCCGCTATGCCGGTTATGCGCCTAATCGTGCGCGGTAATTATCCGCCCGACCAGCTTCGCGTCTTTGCGGAGGACGAAATTCAAGCCCTGCTGGAACGGATTGAAGGCGTAGCCTCCGCCGAAGTTACCGGAGGCACCAGCCAGACGGCGCGTGTTGCCGTGTCGCTCAACCGGCTTGCGGCATTGGGGCTTACCCTTAGCGACATATCGCAGGCGATTCGCGGGCAGAACGTGCTCTCCAGCGGCGGCAGCGTGCTGCGCGGCGGCAGGGAATATCAGCTTCTAACGGAACAGGAGCTAACCGGTGTAGAGCAGATAAAACGCCTTGTCGTCAAAAACATCAACGTACGCAGCGCCGGCGGAGAGGCGCTTACCCGTTCGCAGGCAGCGCGTATAGAGGATGTCGCCGATGTATCGCTGGGTTTCAACGATAACGCGGCGCGGGTTTCCGTGAACGGTCAGAGCGGCGTGTATATACAGGTGCAGAGCGAGAGCGGCAGCAATTCCGTGCAGGTTGCCCGCCGTGTGCGCGCGGCTCTTTCCGGCATAAACGCCGCCCTTCCGCGCGGGATAACGCTTGAGGTGTTGTCCGACAACACCTCGATGATAAGCGCGACGCTAGATCAGGTCTACTCGAACGCCATTCAGGGGGCGGCCTTATGTATGCTCATCATCTTTGTGTTTCTGCGTAACATAAAAAGCACACTGGTAATCGGCATCTCTATTCCGGTTTCTATACTGCTTACGCTGATGTTCATGTCGGTATTCGGCTTTACGCTGAACCTGCTTACGATGACGGGCTTGATTATGGCTATGGGCATGACTGTTGACGCTTCAATCGTAATTCTTGATAACATACACAACTACCGCTTGCGCGGCACAAAGCCGGAAACCGCCGCGGTGCTAGGCGGACAGGAAATGGTGAACGCCATCATAATATCGACGACCACGACGCTTTGCGTGTTCATTCCGCTTCTGATTTACAAGAACGACCTGGAGATGATGGGGCAGTTGTTCAACGATTTGATTTTTACCGTGATAATCTCGTTAAGCTGTTCCCTGCTTGTGGCTCTTACGATAGTCCCCGCACTCTGCGGCCCTATTCTTAAGATTGATACTCGTGCCCAAAAGCCGCTGAAGAACAGGGCGCTGCGGGCGATTGATGACGCGGTTGAAGGCTTCTTTACGCGGCTTAACGAAGGCTACAAGAAGGCGCTGGATTACTGCCTTTCGCACCGTCTAATGATACTTGCGCTAACCCTGCTGATACTGGTCTTTTCACTCATGCAGTTTAACGGCATAGGCATGAATATGTTCATCCGCTCGCGTATCGATGATTCTATCACGCTTAATGTTCAGATGACGCAGGGAACGCCCATCGACGTTATTGAAGATACGCTGTTTGAAATTGAGGACATCATCAAAAGCAATGTTCAGGGCTATAGGAACATCATCTTGACGGCGCGGCGCAGCGGCACGAATCAGGGGACTATTCAGATTACTTTGCCGCCGCCGGCTGAACAGATTGATACGCCCGACAGCATAATTCAGAAGCTCACCCCTCTTCTGAATTATAACCCCGATGCCCGCGTCTCGTTCCGCGCCGGGCGGGGGATGAGTAGTTCGAGTTCCGTAGAGGTTGTGCTGACATCGCGCGACACCGCCGCTTTGATGGAGGCCTCCGAAGAGGTGGCGTCCATCATCAAACTGCATCTGCCGCAGATAGAGAACGCGGCTGTCAATATTGACGAGGGGGCGCCGCAAATCCGCATAGAGATTGACCGCGACCGGGCCAACGCGCTGGGTGTTTCGGTGTCGTCCATCGCAAACGAGGTGAAGACGGCTATGGACGGCTCTAACGCAAGTTCCATTTCGCGGGGAGACAGGCTGATAAATGTGCAGGTACGTCTGCGCGAGGAGGACAGGCAGGGGCTTGCGACGCTGGATTCGATTTCTGTTACGGGCAGGAACGGCGTCCGCGTTCCGCTGTCCAACGTGGCGCGTCTGCACGAGGGGCGCGCGCCGGCCTCAATACGGCACGAGAACCAAGAGCGTATAGCGCGTGTTACAGGCGATTTGCCGGCGGGGATTGCCGCTACGGAGTTCCAGCAGACGTTAAAAGAGACGATTACAGAGTACCTGAGCGCGCGCGATAATGTTACGGTGCGTTTTATGGGAGAGGCGGCGGAGGTCGAGAAGTTCAACTTTAAGTTCCTATTCATCGCGGGGGTTGCCGTGTTTCTGGTTTTTGGGCTTATGGCCAGTCAGTTTGAATCGTTTGTTGACCCGCTTATTATATTCTTTTCTATTCCGCTGCTTACCATAGGCGTTATATGGATTTACAAAATCGGCAATCAAGCGATGTCCCTGTTCAGTGCGGTCGGTATAATCGCGCTTGTGGGCATTGTGGTGAATAATGGCATCATTCTTGTCGATTACACTAATTTGCTTCGGGCGCGCGGTCTTGATGTACGTGATGCCTGCATGGAAGCGGGGCGCAACCGTCTGCGCCCGATTTTGATGACGACGATATCTACCATTCTGGCAATGGCCCCGATTGGCTTTTTCCCCGGCGCGGGCGCGGACACTATTCAGCCCATCGGCAAGACTTTTGTAGGCGGCCTTAGTGTGAGTTCCATCATGACCCTGTTCGTTACTCCTGTCATGTACTCTCTCTTAAACCGCCCTCGCGCCCGCCTCCGGCAGCGCGACGGCAACAGTCATGTATAAGGCCGACGTAAACAAGCTTGTTACGCCGGCATAAATAGGCTTGTTATGCCGGCATAAATAAGCCTGTTACGCCGGCATAAATAGGCTTGCGCAGGGTACCTCTCTAAGCCTGAGATGCCGGCAGATATTGGGGCTTATGCCGCGCCCGTCATTGCGAACTTGCAATGACGGGCGCGGGTGTTATGATTGCGCCGTCAGCTTGAAGTCGGACAGTGTTACCCGCGTATTTTTTAGTACGGACGCGCCGTTTTTGCTGGAACTCTGCGTTACTACTTTTAGCGTGTAGGCGGTGCCCGCCGCCAGCGCGGAGGGCGCGATGGCCTTGAGAGTGCGCGGCGAGTTGACGGCGATGATTTCGGCCTTGACACTTTTCCCCGTGTCGTCCTCGAAAAACAGTCCCACCTCGTTTTTGTGGCTCGCGTCCGCGTCAATCTTGAGACCGTAGCCGTGTATCGTGAGCAGATTGCCAATCGTCATGACCTCGTCAAGGTGGCCTGTGTGTTCGTCCAGAGCCTCGGCGATAAAGCCGTCCCGCTGGTCTATGCCGTCGAACTCAATCTTGACGCGCTCGCGGATGTAGGCGCGCAGGGCGTGGCTTGCCTGTAGTCGGGCTTCGGGCAGGCAGCCTTCGGCCAGATGTGTCTCCGCGCCCTCGTACTCGCCGGGCAGTCGCAGCCGCAGGCTGAATATCGGGGTCTTTATCTTGTAGCCGTCCGCTGCCAGATAGTAGATCAGCTCGCAGGCGGCATTGAGCCCCTCCTCGATGACGGCGGGGCTGGTTTCAATGTTGTAGACCTCCGCTTTGCTCGCTATGCCGTGCACGTCCAGTTCCGGCTGGAAGACAGCCTTTAGGTTGTACGGTTTCTTCGCGTCCGGCAGGAATGCCGGTGTAAACTTAGCCGCCACCTTGTGGATGATGTCTTTTGCCTTAAAATCTAATGCCATGATTATTACTCCTTAATATGGTTTTGTTTGTCGTGGTTTGACCGCAAACACCCTCCGCCATTGCCTGGATTGCCGCGCCGCTGCGCGGCTCGCAATGACGGCTGTTGCCATTGATGCCTCGCCACGCTCGTCATTGCGAGCCCACTTTAGGGGGCGAAGCAATGCAGCGCAGGGGCGCCCCCGCGACTGGATTGCCGCGCCGCTGCGCGGCTCGCAATGACGGCTGTTGCCATTGATGCCTCGCCACCCTCCGTCATTGCGAGCCCACTTTAGGGGGCGAAGCAATCCAGCGCAGGGGCGGCCTCGCAGGGCACACTCGCGACTGGATTGCTTCGCTGCGCTCGCAATGACGGCTTGTAAAACTCATTTCTCATTCAAACGCTTCAGCGTGGGCTATGGCGGCGCGGTGGCCTGCACCGAATGCCATGTACAGGGAGTTGTTTGCGCCGCCGGGGACTACGAACTTGACATAGCGGTCGTAGTTGACTTGTTGCTGGTAGCCGTTACCGACTACCTCGTGGACATAAACGCCGGGAACGCCCGCGTACGGAACATATTTACCACCGGTGTAGAGGCTGAATGACCCATCGCCTTCGCTTGTGAATACTTTACGCTTGAACATTGCGTGCCTGTTGGAATCCGTCTCACTAAAGGGCAGGGGTTGTACCTTAATGCCTGAGTAGCCGGAGTTCGGCACGGACGGGATAAAGCTAAGGGCGGCTTCCGCTTCCGCAGCAAGCGTTGTCCAGTCCGCCCCGTTAGTTGAGTATACCGAATCATCGCCGCTCTTTCCCATGAACATACCGACACGCTTGCCGCCCGCGATGCCTGTGCCGTAGCAAAGGCTGTCAAGTTCCATGTCCTTGACGATCCAGTCTACGCCGTCCGGCGAATAGGCTATCTCGCTTGCGCCTGCGGCAACAAAGAGGCCGCCGCCTTCCAATTCGCCGTAGGCCATGCGGTATAGCGCGTTGCGGCTGATACTGCCGTTCCCTGCGAATGACTTGAATAGCTGCCTGGTTAGGGTCCATTCTTTGCCGTCAGATGAGTATGCGGCGCGGCCAATATGGCAGCCAAGGACAAACTTTTCATTGCCCGCCGGGCCGCCGTAGGCGATTGAGAAACTGTAGTCCTCGTAGACCGCAGGGTAGTTTGCCTTGTGCCAGGTTGCGCCGTTGTCGTCCGACCATGCCGCTGCCGGATACATCCAGTCTTTTTCATTAGCTTTGTTGGCGCTGTGTCCCGCGATGACCCATATTCCGTTGCCATAGGCGGCGGCGGTGATGCCTGTCTTGTTCATAACTCCGTAGGATTCGGCGAAGATGTCCGAGAGCTGTGCCGAGAGGTCCTTCCAGCTTTTTACCTTGACTGTGGCGGTTCCCAACTCTGCGCCGCCGCTTTCGGCGCGGATGTGCAGCGTGATGTTAGCCTCGTTCCTTCCCACAGAAAGCAGTCCGCTGTCGCTGATGGACGTTCCGCCGCCTTCCGAACCGCCTGTAACCGCCCATGTTACCGGCATGTCCGTGTCCGCAATGAACTGCCTAGTGGCATTTTTGGTGATCATGCCCGTTTGGAGGCTCAAAACCGCGCCGGTAAAGGCCGGACGTTCCTCTTCAGGTACATTGTCATCAAGGTCTTCCGCATCCGGCTCGGCGTCCTCATTAACGGCGTCTTTGACCGGCACGAGCGTATGCTCACAGCCTGCCGGCGCGAAAACCAGCGCGGCCAAAGACACGCCGAATATCAAAAATAA
>JAIRSB010000149.1 GCA_031255655.1 Spirochaetaceae bacterium
CGTCCCTGCTCGAACAAATCGCGGACACGGCTTGCCCCCACGCCGACAAACATCTCCACAAAATCGCTGCCGGACATATGGAAGAAGGCGACACCCGCCTCTCCCGCGACAGCCCGCGCCATCAGTGTTTTTCCGGTGCCGGGCATACCGACAAGCAACACGCCTTTAGGGATTTTTGCGCCTATTTTGGTGAATTTTTCCGGTGCTTTGAGGAAGGCTACCACTTCTTGCAGCTCGGCTTTCGCGTCCTCCTGCCCTGCCACGTCATTGAAAGTAACTTTTTTACCATTATCAAGGTAGCGTTTGGCCCTGCTCTTGCCGAATTGGAAGCCTTTCCCACCTATGCCGCCGCCTTGCATGCTCCGCAGCATAAACCAAATGAACAGGAAGCCTATTATCCACGGCAAAAGTTCGATGAGGAGGCGTCCTAGTGTGAAGCGTCCCGCGCTGCCTACGACACGAATGCCCTTCGCGGTGAGTGACGGGAGCAACGAGGGGTCCTGATAGGGTATTATCGTTCTAAAATAGTCAATCGCGCCGTTGTTGCCGGGGCGGCTCCATTCTATCGTGTTGTTATCGTATATCGTTACGGATGTGAGTTTATCGTGAGCAACGGAATCCATGAAGTCGGTATAAGCCAGCTGCCGTACCGGCGTGGAATTTTGCTGGATGTAAAAGAAGCCCACAGCAGCCGCGATTATCAGAGCGGCCAGAAATCCGAAACGGGGTTTTTCCATTTTGGGCAATGGCGGAAGCGGGCGTTTTTCACCCTGTTCCGGTTCGTAATCGGTTTTGTCCCGTTTTTCGCTATCGTTGTCCGCCATACCTCTCCTTATCGCGCCGCCGTCTGGCTTGCTTAATTAGAGTTGCCTAAAAACTTCAGTTTCTAAGCAACAGCCACTTAAAAACAGCAAAATGTGAAACATTTTGCAAGACTTTTTCAATAATCAGTCGAATTACTGAAAATCCACTGATTTTGACTTTTCCATAAATGGGAATGATTTAGTTATACAAAAAAAACGGATGATTGAAAAGTCCGGGCGGAAAGTTTTATTTTTTTGCCGCTGCAATTTCAGTCTCGAGGCGGGTTAATCGTCATTGCGAATGAAGCGGATTTGGGACGTTGTGCGTATTTCTCCGTTTCTGAGGATGAAAACTGCATCGATTTCCGGAAATTGGGAGATAAACGCCGACCCTTCTTCGTATCCCATGGCGAATAGGGTTGTCGAAAGGGCGTCCGCGTCCATAGAGGCACTTTCATAGCGGTGTCCTCCGCGCGGCAGGCTGCGCGTTACAGTTATTGAAAGCAGTTCGTTTTCAACGGGGTAGCCTGTTTTCGTCGAAAGTATGTGATGATAGCGTTTGCCGTCTTCCTCAAAAAAACGCTCGTAGCCGCCGGAGGTTACCAGTGTGCTGTCGCGGGTTTCGATTGCGCCGATATATTCGCCGCGTTCTTTTTCGGGATGCTGCACGCCTATTTTCCATAGTTGCGGTTTTGAAAATAGCCCTGCCGGCTTTTTTTCGCCGTAAGCCGCGATGTTGCCGCCAAAATCTATCAGCGCGCTTTTTACGCCCGCTTTTTCGATTATGGCCGTGGCTTCGTCCGCCGCGTATCCTTTTACTATGCCGCCTAAATCCAGCATCATGCCTTTTTTCTTCAAAAACACTGTGCCGCGTTCGTTATCTATTATTACGTCGCGCCAATTTATCAGCGAAAGTGCCTGCTCTATTTCGTCCTGCCGCGGGAGGCGCGCTTCTTCCGTGCCTATGCCCCATAATTTCACGAGGGGGCCTATGGTCGGGTCAAAGCGTCCGCCGGAGAGTTCCGCGAAAAAGAGCGCACGGTTCAAAACCTTGATGACTTCGCCGCTGACGTATACCGGCTCGATTCCCGCGCCGCTGTTTACGCGGTCGATGTCCGAACCGGCTTTGGTTACGCTGAATGTCGCTTCTATCTCGCGCAGGCGGGAGAAAACTTTGCGGTACACGGACTCTTTGCCTTCCGGTATCCGCAGTCTGCAAAGTGTTCCGAAAATGAATTCCGGCTGTTCCCGTACTGGCCGTTTTTCACAGGCGCAAGTGATGAGCGCAAACAGCAGGGCGGCGGTTTTTAGACGTGGGCTTTTATTCGGCATACAGACAGGGTAGTTTTTTTCTGCTGTTTGTTGTACCCCACGCGAGGTAGGGCTTGTTCCCCTGATAAATGCACTATCGTATCGCCACACGCTTCAAGGTTTTCATTTTCATTAATGTTTCTTCCGAAATTATGTGTTCAAGTCTGCAGCTTTCCCGGTCCGCAGTTTCTTTGCTAACGCCAAGCACATTTTGAAGAAAAAACAAGATAAACTCATAACGGCTCCTGATTTCCGCCACTTTTTCTTTTCCTTTATTTGTCAGCAGGACATCGCCGTAATGCTTATGTATTAGAAATCCTTGCGTTTTCAATGTCTTTATTGCGGTAACGACTGACGGTTTAGACACTCCAAGCCGGGCGGCGATATCCGTAATCCTGACCTTTCCTGTTTCGGCAAGAAGTCCGACTGTCTT
>JAIRSB010000196.1 GCA_031255655.1 Spirochaetaceae bacterium
AGAGCGGCGTCAACAAGCATACTTTCCCGAACCTCGGTATGCGCTGGCTTATCCGTTCCACGCAGGCTTTCAGCGAAAGCGGCGTACAAACTGTCGACACGCTTAACTGACGCGGCGGAATTCATATCGTCAAGCGCGCCGCTAAGCGCGTACAGGCAAAAAGCCACGGGCAATAAAGCGGCTTCTGAAAGCGGGCCGTTCTCACTTAGCAACAGGGCGGTCTGTTCAAGTTTTTCTGGCGCGGGCGGGACACCTGCGGCAATACCGGCCTCAACAGACAAAGCCGCTAGAACGGCTGAATGCGGGAATTTTTCAGCCGCGTTAAACGCCGCCGCGCGATAATCCTCACGGTATTCAGGATAGTTCCGCGCAAGTTTCCTGTAACGTTTCAAAAACAGGAGGCGAGCTTCCGCGCCTGACGCGGACTTATCGAGTTCTTCCAGCAAATTCCCAATATGCGAATGATTGGGACTTGCACCGGACAAAGCTAAAACATCATCAAAAAGACGCAGTTTTTGGTAAAAGTTAGACGGGCCTTCGTTCCTTTCCGTTTTGAATACGCTGTTTCGTGAGAATATAGACGTACCGACGCAGAGTCCGCCGAAAATTAACAGTAAAAGACTTCCCGCTGCGCAGGCTATCTTTAAGACCGTTTTTCGTCTCGCTTCGTTTTTCACGAATTAAGTATATCGCTTTATCACGAAAATTTAACTACTCATCTTATTCGTAGTGGCTGCGAAAATCTTCGACCGCTTTGATTAAAGATTCAATATGTTCTGGATACGGCGAGATATCCTTTTCCAGAGCGGCTTCGTCCTCAATGAAAAAAGTGTGCGGCGATACACACAACGCTCTTGAAAGTTTTTCTATTGTGTCGAGGGAAACGCCGCGTTTTGCGTGTTCTATGTCGTTTATAAAGTTATGCGTTATGCCGGACTCCAGCGCAAGTTCAATTTGAGAAAACTTTGCTTTTTCGCGGAGCCGTTTTAGATTCCTACCGAAAATTGTCCTTATTTGCCGTTTAGGCTGACCTTGCATTATATCTTCATTCATGCTTAAGCTAAAAACTAAACAAGTTTCAAAATCAGCACAAATAGCCGTCAGCGATAAGGTATTAGCTTTCAGCGTAGACGTGAAAACGACAAATAACCGCCCGTCCAGCGGGCGGTTTTAAGCAAATCTACTCCTTTTCTATACGTATCACCCATGTTTCACCGCCGCTTTCAATCGCGGACCAAGCGCCGTCGTCCGAAGCAGGCTTTTCATCTGTCCAATCAGCTGAAACGGCCAAAAGCTCGGAGCTTATGTAAAGCGAATGCGTTTCCCACGCCTCTTTGAGACGCGGCGCGCCGGAAAGATGCAGGCGGACGCGGTCGCTTACCTCAAATCCGCTTTCCTTTCTAAGGTTCTGAGCCCCCCGTACAAGGTCTCGCGCCATGCCTTCCATGGCAAGCTCCTCGCTGATTTCCGTGTCCAGCGCGACGGTTAGGCTTCCCTCGTTAATGACCTTAAGTCCGGTCTTTTCTATGCGCTTTACATCAAGTTTTTCGATGGAAAGCTCTATTGTTCGCCCTCCGGCTTCTATCGACAGCGCGGCGCCCTCTATGACAGACTGAATCTCGGAACGACTAAGACTCTCAATTTCTTCGGCGGCAGCCTTCATGTCCTTTCCCAGTTCTTTACCAAGTACACGGAAATTCGCCTTTGCCTGATACTCGACAAGGTCTTCCTCTTTGTCGCTCCAGACAACTGTTTTTACGTTAAGCTCCTCACGGATAATGTCTTCCATTTCCAGCAGCGCGGATTTTTCGGAATTGTCGCGTGTTACCAGACTCACCATACGCAGCGGCTGCCGGTTTTTGATGTTATATGCGGAGCGCAGGGCGCGCCCAAGCGTTACGGCGCGCCGGACGCAGGACATCTTAAACTCAAGCCCGCGGTCGAAGCGGTCTTCACGCGGGACAGGCCAATCGGCAAGATGAACGGAAACAGGGTCTTCCGGGCGGCGCAGATTTTGCCATATTGTCTCGGCAATGAAGGGCGTGAACGGTGCGATGATTTTTACAAGCGTTAAAATAGCTTCAAACAGGGCAGCGTAGGCCTCGTTCTTATCGCTGTCCGCGCCGTCTTGTGCCGCCCGCCAGAAACGGCGGCGCGAACGTCGGATGTACCAGTTGTTCAGCAGGTCAATAAAACCGACTATCGGGTCAATGGCACGGGAGAGATCGTATGAATCTAGCGCGCCGCCAACCCGCGTTATCAGTGTTTGCGATTCGGATAAAATCCATTTATCAAGCGGATTGAAGGGAACATCCGGCGGAGCAGCGGGCGTTACGCCGTCTATGTTCGCGTAAGTGACAAAAAAGCTGTAGGCGTTCCAGAGTGGCAGTATGATGCTTTTCAAGGCCTCGCGGACGCCTTCGTCGCTGTAGCGCAAGTCATCAGCCTTGACCACGGCGGAATGTACGAGGAATAGGCGGAGAGCGTCCGCCCCGAACATATTTACCGCGTCCATGGGGTCGGTGTAGTTTTTAAGGCTCTTGCTCATCTTTTTTCCGTCGCTTGCCAACACGAGGCCGGAAACCACGCAGTTTTTGAAAGCAGGGCGTTTAAACAGAGCGGCGGCTAGGACTGTAAGCGTATAAAACCAACCCCTCGTCTGGTCTAATCCCTCATTAATAAAATCCGCCGGAAAATGAGATTCAAAAAATTCCTTGTTCTCGAAAGGGTAATGATTCTGCGCGTAAGGCATGGAACCGGATTCGAACCAGCAGTCTAGGACTTCGCTGACGCGCCGCGCCGTACCACCGCACTCACAGGGTATTGTTATTTCATCAACAAAATGCTTGTGGAGATCTTTCGGCTCTTTGCCAGACAGCTCTTTAAGTTCCGCGATGCCGCCCACGCATATTACTTTGCCGCAGTCCGGGCATTTCCAAATGGGCAGCGGGTTGCCCCAGTATCTGTTGCGGCTTATCGCCCAATCCCGCGCTCCTTCCAGCCATTTGCCGAAACGTCCGTGTTTGATATGGGCCGGAACCCAGTTTATTTCCTCGTTTGCCGTAAGCATATCTTTCTTAATTTTCTGCACATCCACGAACCACGAGCTAACCGCCCGGTATATCAAAGGATGTCCGCAACGCCAGCAGTGCGGGTAGGCGTGGAATATTTGAGCGCGTTTAAGTAAGCGGTTCTCTTGTTTCAGTCTTTCTATGATGTCTTTGTCGCAATCTTTCACGAAGCGTCCGGCGTAATCAGGAACTTCCGCCGTAAATTTGCATTCCGCGTCTACCGGGCAGACTACGGGTACGCCTGAGCCGCGCAAAACCCGCTGATCGTCCTCGCCGAAGCCGGGCGCTGTGTGTACTATTCCTGTGCCGTCTTCTGTCGAAACAAAATCGCCGGTATAAGAGCGGAAAGCATTGTGTTCGCGGGCTGCGGCAAAGTACGGGAAAAGCGGTTCGTACTCCACGCCGGCAAGGGACGCGCCTTTCGTCCGCCAAATTATTTTATATTCGCCTTCTTTGTAGTAGGCCGAAAGCCGCGCTTCCGCGAGTATGTAATGTTCGCCGCTTGCCGTGTCCTCTATTAGTACGTAGTCAATTTCCGGCCCCAATGTAAGCGCCATGTTCGAAGGCAGTGTCCATGGGGTCGTAGTCCACGCCAGAAAGTAAGAGCCGGGCGGGATGTCAACATCAGCGCCCGCATTCGCAAATGAGGATGCAGGCTTACTTCCCTCTCTGATTTTGAAGCGGACTGTAATTGCCGGGTCGTGTACATCTTTGTAGCCGCCCATGTTCAATTCATGGTTCGAAAGCACAGTGGCGCAGCGCGGGCAGTACGGCAATATGTAGTATCCTTCATACAGGAGACCGCGTTCAAAAAGTGTTTTTACGACAAACCAAATGGATTCCATATAGGGCGCGTCCATCGTCTTATAATCGTTGTCGAAGTCCACCCAACGCCCCAGTCTGCTGATGATGCGCCGCCATTCGGAGACATAGCGGAGTACAGAGGCGCGGCACGCTTCGTTGAAGCGTGCCGCGCCGTAGCGTTCGATGTCTGTTTTGGAGTTCAATCCTAACTCTTTTTCGATTAAGTTCTCTACAGGAAGTCCGTGGCAGTCCCACCCGAAGCGGCGTTCGATGTGCTTGCCTTTCATGGTTTGATAACGCGGGATAATGTCTTTTATCGTGTTCGGTACGAAATGCCCAAAATGCGGCAGTCCTGTGGCAAAGGGAGGACCGTCGTAAAACACGAATTCGTTCGCGTTTTGTCCCGCGACGTCTACTTTTCGTTGGGCTATCGATCTTTTTAATATATCATTTTTTTCCCAAAACTCAAGGATTTTTTCTTCCTCTTTCGGGAAATTTACTTTCTGGTCTATCGGCTTATACACGAAATCCTCCAAATTGTATTGAGTTTAGCGTATTTGCGGGAAAAATGGAATATGTCGTGCCATCCGTAGAATTTCACTGACAAATAAATATCCCCGTTTTGTGAAGATGGTGCCCGGCGGGAGATAAAAAGAAACCCCCCGGGAAAAGGAGGTGATGAAACCCGGGGGGCAGTCTGCAACGCGGCATAGGCTACGTTACAGTGTTATAAAATAAATATACCAGCAAAATCTTTTACTTGTCAATCGTTCGCGAGGGGATGCAGCAATTCTCATTTTAGAAAAACAACACCTTAAAACAATGAAATACAGATGAAATATGTATAAAATAGTAGACAATACTTAAGATAAAATCGGTCATATAGCTATTTTCGGGCTTTCTTCATGTAAAAAATTTCCAAAATGAGAATTGCTGGCATCGGACTGAAGTCCGGTGGATACTGTTGTAATAGACATCAACACGCATAAACACCGCACCCCCTGGTTGGAATGGAATATCAAACCCCTCCGCGCCTTCCGGTCGGGAATAAGATAATATGTATATAAGTTATTATTATATAATGATATATACATAAACATTCCGGCTATTGTCTACAGTAAATCTACAATTCACCCGCGCTGTTCATCCGCGCCATTCCTGTATGCTTGACTGTAACGTCCGGCAACCGATAATGTTATCTATGGAGTAGGACATTCTCCTACGATACGGCTGTTTTGGAGGGCAAAAATGGCGTTAGCCGCAGAAGTAGCAAAGTATATCGTTAAATCGTTGCCGGTGGACAACCTGAAGCTACAGAAACTCTTGTACTACAGTCAGGCAGTTCATCTTGTTCGCAATGACAAAACCCCACTGTTCCCAGAGGTTATCGAGGCATGGGACTACGGCCCGGTGGTCCCTCCGGTGTATCGTGAGTACAAGCCATTCGGGTTTGATATTCTCACTCCGGCAGACGAACAGGTCAATCTCGAATTGAACGAGTTGCGGTCAGTAGACATGACGCTAAGCTGTTTCGGGGAATTATCCGGCCCGGCTCTCATAAATCATACTCATGCCGAGCCGCCATGGAAAGACATCTACCGTCTGGGGCAGCAATTCTCATTTTAGAAATTTTTTACA
>JAIRSB010000230.1 GCA_031255655.1 Spirochaetaceae bacterium
TTTCGATTGACTATGACAGCCCGGCAGTGTACGAACTTGTACTCGAGGTAACACGCGATAAAAACGAGGTAAAATCGGACTTTTTGACACGCATCCGTGAACACGGCTCACATAACGCCCGCGTCCTTAAATCGGCGGACAGAATTTCTAATATGATTTCTTTGGGTTTTGTAAACAAGCCGGAGTTCGTAGCGCGGTACACGGAAGAAACGGCGTCTTACGTACTGCCCATAGCCGAATCCGTCGACCAAAATATGCTCATCGAACTGAACTGCCTTGTCGAATCCCGCAGAAACGCACTTAAAAAAAGCGCCGAATCAGAACGGCAACACGACGGCAGCAATGACGAAAATGCCAGCCTGTGTTCTATAGCCTAGAAAGTAGCGAATATATCGCCGGGAGTTTCTTTGCGGCGTATCTGCGTGATTGAGCCGTCCGCATGAAGCAGTAGCTCGCCGCAACGGAGCTTGCCGTTGTAGTTAAAACCCATAGCCCTGCCGTGCGCTCCGGCGTCGTGAATGATGAGCAAATCGCCGGAAACTTCGTCCGTTTCTATCGCAGGAAGATGCCTTTGAACAGCGAACTTATCGCAGTTTTCGCAAAGACTTCCCACAACATCATAAACTTCGGCAAGCGGCGCGTCCTCTTTGCCCGCGACAGTGATATGATGATACGCGCCGTACATGGCAGGCCGTATAAGGTCAGCCATTGAAGCGTCAACGCCTATGTATTTACGATAAATGTTTTTACGATGTATCGCCCGCGTCACAAGCCAGCCATACGGCCCGGTAACGGCGCGCCCCCATTCGGTATGTATACCCGCGCCCGCAAGCCTTGCCGGAACCATAACCGCGTCAAAAACCGCTTTAAGACCGGCGGCAAGTTCTTCGTAATTGACAGCTTCGTCTTCGAGCTTGTACGGAATGCCGACACCGCCACCCAAATTGATAAATTCCAGCGAAACCCCTGTTTTTTGTTTGATTTCAACAGCCAGTTCAAACAGAATTCGCCCCGTTTCAACATGATAAGCGGTTTTTAACTCATTCGAGGCGACCATAGTGTGCAAAGCAAAACGTTTCACGCCCTTTTTTTTCAGTAAAGCAAAAGCTTCAAGCGTCTGTTCGCGAGTAAAACCGTATTTTGCCTCGACAGGATTTCCTATAATCGCGTTACCCAGTTTAAGCGGGCCGGGGTTATAACGGATGGACAAAATTTCCGGCAAACCGGCGGTCTTTTCAAGAAATTCTATATGAGTAAAATCGTCAAGATTGATGACCGCGCCCAGTTCCCGCGCCTTGCGGTACTCGGCGGAAGGTGTTTCGTTGGATGTAAACATGATGTTTTCACCCGTAACGCCGGACATCTCCGACAAAAGAAGCTCCGTCAAACTGGAACAATCCGCACCGAAACCTTCCTCGCGAAGCAGCCGGATTATAGCCGGATTAGGCATCGCTTTGACCGCGAAATGGTTGATATAATTCGGGAACACCGAAAACGCGGCGTTTATACGGCGGGCGTTTTCACGGATAGCTTTTTCGTCATATATGTAGAACGGCGTAGGAAAGCGCGAGACGACGGCTTCCAACTCTTTTTTTGAAAGGGGAAAGGTTTTTTTTGTCATTTTAGCTTTTCCTCAAAACGGGCTAACGCTCTTTCGTCCAAAACGCATTCTCCTTCGCCAGACAGCCTGCGTTTAAGTTCTGCAACTTCGTCCTTTGAGAAAATGACAGCGCCAAGCACATGACGCTCGAACGATTCGCAGCATAATGGGGCGGCTTTTCGGCATATTTCAAGCAGTTTTTGCGCGTACAGGCGGATTTCTTTTTGGGCGTGCGCGCCAAGCCGCAGCTCAAGGAAATGAAACAAGTTGTGGAGGTCTATCTGCCAATAAATTTCCGTGTACAGCGACAAAGGCAGATTAATGCGGGCAAGCTCGCGGGCAAGACCGGCTTCTATCAATTTGTTGTAATCGCTGTAATCACGGCGCTGACCCTCCGCAAAAGAGGCGCGCACGGCTTCCGCTTCGACGGGGGGGAGCGGTGCGGTGTTTCTGCCCTGTTTGTTATCAACGCTCTGAACAGAAATGTCTTCAGCGGCGGGCAGGTAAAACTCATCTTTCATAACAGAATAACGTCCCGAAACCTCGTTCAGACGCGCCGTTCTGTGGCGCACCCACTGACGGGCCACGAAAACAGGCATTTTTATATGAAACGTGAATACTACCTGTTCAAACGGACTTGTATGGCGGTTTCTAAGCAGGTAATCTATCAACCCCGCGTTTTCGCGGCAGCTCTTTGTGCCTTCGCCGTAAGAAACGCGCGCGGCCTGAACAACCCGTTCGTCTGAGCCTAAATAGTCAACTAAGCGTATGAAACCTTTATCTAAAACCGGAAATTCTTTGTCCAAAATCTTTTCCGCTTCCGCGGATACGCAATGCGCCATCGTTACCTCGCCAAATTCTCATTCTTTACTCCAAGCATACCCACTAATCAGCCTGCGCTTACACAGTCCAAACCTGCCTGCCAACGACGTATTGAGAACTAGCGTTAAAGTAAGGAAGGAAACATATCCGATCTACCTGATATAGTGAAATAAGGGGTGTGTATATGGGATACAGAACAGACATAACGGATAAGCAATGGGAGATAATTGAGCTAATCTTCAGGAGCAGCAAAGGTCAGCATCTGGCGCAACATCAAAAGCG
>JAIRSB010000018.1 GCA_031255655.1 Spirochaetaceae bacterium
CGCGGCGCGTTGGGGGGATTTCTTTACACCAAGACGCTGGAGTTTGCGCCCCGCGCAAACTCCAAGCTTCCTCCGCCCCCGCGAGGGCGGAGGAAGCACACCTCAACAAAAATCCTAAAATCTGTTACCCCGCCAAAAGGCGCGTCCCTCCCCTCGTCATCGCGAACCCGTAGGGTGAAGCAATCCGGCGGGGAATAACACCTCCGGCTGGACTGCTTCGGCGCTATCGGCAACTTGCCGCCGTCCCCCGCAGCGGACGTTTGAACGCACCTTAACAAAAATCCTAAAATCTGTTATCCTGCCAAAAAGTCGCGGGAATTATTTACAATTACAGCCTGTTAGTTTTATATATGCCTCGCGCGGCTTTAGGAGCGGCGTAACATGAATGTTTTTAACAGGTACTCAAAAACACAAAACACGCGGAAGCGCGGGCTTTTTTCACGCTTCGCGCGCGATATAAAACTTTCGCTGTTACTGGCGGTTTTAGCAGGCGCGTTCCCGTTGTCCGCCCAGGAAAGTGAGCCGTCCCAAGAAATCTCCGCACCGGAGCAAGAGGTTGCCTCTGAAAATGAGGACACGGGGGCTATCAGTTACAGTCTGCGGCGGAACAAATATTTTCTTGAAAGTCTGCGTTTAAGAAGTCTCGCGAATCTGGCGATAGATGAGGGCGAGTATGAACAGTCTGAACACTATTCGGAAGAAGCTGTTCGTTACGCTCAGTTGTCCGATGACTTTATCGCCGACCAACTAAGAAAGCGGCGGGCTACGGACGCGATCTCCGCGGCGCGGGAACATCTCGCGTGGGCGGAAGCGGCTCAGGCTCAAAAATACTACCCTTCGGAATACGAAAAAGCGAGTGAGCATTTTTCGACGGCAACAGCCGCCCAAGCGGAAGAGGATTGGGAAACCGCGCTTGAAAACGCCCTTTTGGTCGGCGAAGATTTGGCCGCGGTTGCCGCGCCGCCGCCGGAAGGCACGATACCGGAGGGTTTGCCGGAATTTCCCGCGAAATACACTGTGCGTCCATGGGACCAATTCGGCGACTGTTTCTGGAATATATCAGACTGGTTCTACGGCGATTATTACAAATGGCCGCAGTTATATGAGGCTAATAAAGAAAAACTGCCTGACCCTGACAATCCTGATCTTTTAGAAGTTGGAACTGTCATTGATATACCCGAACTCGACGAGCACCCGCGTCTCGGTATGTGGGATTCCGGTAAGCCGTTCAAGCCTTGAAAATCTTATATGTTGCCGAACTTGTCGGAAAAGCCGGAATATTCTGTTTCAAAAAGACGGTTTCGGCTTTGCGGGAAAAACTGGCGATTGATTTTGTGATAGCCGGATGCGACGGCGCGTCTAACGGCAGCGGGTTGGGTTACAGCCAAGCCATGTATTTACGCAAACTTGGCGCCGATGTGCTTACAATGGGCGATTGTTCGTTTTATAAAAAAGATTTAACAGAAAGATTTGATAAAACGCCGTTCACGCTCCGTCCTGCGAATCTTCCGCGCGGAGCCGTGGGGAACGGCTGCGGTTTCTACCGCGCCGGAAATCAAAAGATAGCTGTCGCGCCGCTGATGGGGCAATTCGGTTTCAGCCGTGTTCACGCGGAAAATCCGATTGCTTTTCTCGATGGTTTGCTTGAAAAACTGCGCAAAGAAACTCCTTTTATCATTCTTGATTTTCACGCTGTTACCAGCGCGGAAAAGCGCATATTATTTAATATTGCCGACGGGCGTGTTTCCGCGGTGATAGGCTCTCATACTCGCGTTCAAACGGCGGATGAAGAGATACTGCCCGGCGGGACGGCGGTCATCACAGATGCCGGACGCAGCGGGAGTTTCTATTCTGTCGGCGGTACGGAAATAAAATCGCGTATCAAAGAATATGTTTCAGGCATACCGGACTGGACGAAAGAGGCGTGGGATATGTGCGAACTGCAAGGCGTGATAATCGAGCTTGACGAGCGCGGGAAGGCGCTGTCCATAGAGCGCGTCCGCGTCCCTGTGGCGGAGCAGCACCCCGACGCGCCGCGGGAAGGCGGCGCGTCGGGGTCATCCGCGGGCTAAATGTAAACGATTTTGTAATCGGATAGGTCATGGAAACCACAGCGTCTATAGGCTTTACGCGCTGCGGCGTTGTTCACATTGACAAAAAGGTTCACGCCTTTGTTTTCGGAAAGTAACAGGCGGCTGAACACGGAAGTTAAGCCGGAAGCCACGCCTTTCCCGCGGTGTTCGGGCAAAACGTAAACGCCGCCGATTTGACAGCGGGAGTAAGATTTAGCGTTCGTGTTGATTTTTCCCACAATGCGCCCGCCCAGAACGGCGACAAGGGCGCGTTCTTTCGTGATTATCCGTTCAAGGTTGCAGCGGCAGACGCGGATGTCCAAAATCGCCCCCGTCGGCAGGACTTCTTCTTCCTCATAGGCGGCTTGCAGCGGCAGCAGCTCGGTCATATCATTTTTCGCGGCGAAACGGAATGAGAGGCCGGCAGGTACTTTCACGGACGCGGGGCCTTCTTCCAGTGTCATCAGCTTAAAATTGACGTTTTCGCGGGCATGGATTCCGAAGGGCTGTAGCATGGCTTCCAGCAGTTTGACTTCCTCAGTCAAGCCTTGCAGGGAGTACAAAGTGATATTTTTGAGCGCCCGTTCAAGAAAAAAAGGCGGAGGTATATCCATTTTGCCGTTAAACACCGGAAAAAGTGCGCCTTTGCTGTGCAGAAGCATGGCGCTCGCGCCTGTGCCGCCGGAGGTCAAAACCCAAGCATGATCTTTGATAAAATTCATCGTTTTGAAACGGGAACAAGCCGCAACGTAGTAAATTTCTTTCGCCTTTAGCAAAGTTTCAGGCCAAATGCGCTCGATTTCATGCGCTTTCCACCAGCGGCGGAGCGGAAATTTTTCTGTAATCGGGTCTAGCGGTTCAGCGCGAATGGAACGGCCCCTTGAGCGGGGATTTTCCCCAATATCGCCGAAAATCCGGCCAAAAGTGAATCGGGAGAGTTGCTATAGACGGCGACAGCCGCGTCCACCCATGGAACGTCGTTAATATAAGCGGGGCTCAGCACGGAGAAAACGATGATTTTCTTTCCCAGCGGACGAAAAGCGCGTAACACTTCCAAGCCTTCGCTGCCGGAAAGGTAGAAAATTATCGTGTCGGCGCGGGCTGCCCGTCTCATCAAATCGTCCGAAACCGGAAGGCTATACCAGTAAGACGACACGTCGTTGAAAAACCGCTTGCCCAACGCGAAAAAATCGAGATTTTGTCCCGCTAAAAACAGTTCGCCCGCCTTCGCGCTGGTGAGCGGAAGCAACGCATCGTTGTCTTTGAGCAGTGTAACGGAACGCGCCGCCAAACTCCGAAAGAACACTGCCCCTTCTTTGTCCGGCACACCCTCACGCGCCTTTGCGATGTCCGGCGTAAACGGCGGCGCGGCGTCCCCGCGCAGATGGCGCAGTTTTACTGTCATAACACGGCGCGCCGCATCCCGCACTCGCGCTTTGAAGGCTGGCTCCGCGCGCATGGCTTGCAGCAGGTTTACCCAAACCGGATCATCCGTCTCCGGCGTGCTGCTCATCATTACTAAATCGTTTCCGGCAAGCAAAGCCCGTTTCACGGCGAGCGACAGGCTGCCGGTGCTCATGGTCGCGCCGTTCATTATCATATCGTCCGTTATTATGATGCCGGTGAAACCAATTTTGTTTCTCAGCACTTCCCCCAGAAACCAAGGAGACAACGACGCGGGATCGTTTGCGGCTTCGGTATTCGGGAACGCGATGTGTCCGCTCATCACCGCCGGTATGCGCTCTTTCGACATCATGCGGTATGGGACAAGCTCACGGTTCCATAGTGTTTCAAACGGCGCGTCTATACTGGGCAGTACGCCGTGTGAATCCAATTCCGTGTCGCCGTGCCCCGGAAAATGTTTTGCCGTCGGGATAATCCCCGCCGACAGCAGTCCTTTGGCGAGGGCTATGCCCATTATGCCCGCGTACTCAGGGTAATCGCCGAAGGAACGCGGACCTATCAGCACGGAGCTGTGGTTCGTGTACAGGTCAACTGTCGGGGCGAAGTTCATATTTATGCCGAGTGCCGCGAGTTCCCGTCCGATGTAATAGCCGGATTTATAGGCATCCTCTGGAAAGCCGGATGCGCCTATAGCCATCGCACCGGGGGTATCGGAGGTATCGTCTTTTACATGGCGGACGAGTCCGCCTTCTTGGTCTGTGGCGACCAAAAGCGGGATAGAGTAGGGGTTGCGTGCTGCCAGCCGCTGAAAAAGGCCGATATTGCGGGCAAGGCGTAGGGTGTTCCCGGTATTCCAGCCGAAAACTTTAACCGCGCCTATATGCCGGCGGCTTATCCATTCTTGTATGAGACGGGAGGGGGAATCCTCAATATCCCGCCAGCCCAGCATGAAAGTCTGGGCGAGCGCGTCCTCGTCGCTCATCGCCTCGACAATTGAGACCGCAAGCTCTTCCGCCGCCGTGTCGTCAAAAAAACTGACGGCAAAAATGTTTGCGGTACGGAAAAATATTCCGGCGGCAAAGATAAAGCAAAAAACAAAACGCACTGCGAGCGCGTTACGCCGCGTAAACACGTTATGTCGTGCAAGCGCGTTTATCATTCAGTTTCCAGAGCTTTAATGACCGCGCCGGCCATCTCGTTGGTGCCCACAAGTTTTTCATTCGCGGTGTTTTTCGTCCGGCTCGCTATATCTTTCGTGCGAAGGCCGCTGTCGAGTGTTTTATTTACTGCGCTTTCTATTGCCTGCGCCTCTTTTTCCAGAGAAAACGAGTAGCGCAGCATCATGGCGGCTGAAAGTATCGCGGCGAGCGGGTTAGCTAAATCTTTTCCGGCAATGTCCGGCGCGGAGCCGTGAATCGGCTCGTACATTCCAGCCGGATACTTGCCGCCGGCGAGCTTGCCGCCTATGCTTGCCGAAGCCAGCATTCCGATGGAGCCGGACAAAACGGAAGCTTCGTCTGAAAGGATGTCGCCGAAGATGTTGGATGTAACGATTACGTCAAACTGGCATGGCGCACGTATCAACTGCATGGCGCAATTGTCGACATACATGTACGAGGTTTCAATGTTTGTATGCTCGGCGGCGATTTTCATCGTTATTTCCCGCCAAAAACGCGAAGATTCAAGGACGTTGGCTTTATCAACAAGGCACAGCTTGCCGCGGCGTTTGGACGCAGCGTCATAAGCTACGTGCAGGACGCGCTCAATCTCGGCGCGGGAATACTTTTCGGTGTCAAACGCCGAGGATTCGCCGGATTTCCCGTCTCCTTCGCGCCCGCGCTCGCCGAAATATATCCCGCCGGTAAGCTCGCGCACTATCAGTATGTCGAAATTCGCCTTGCCTTCCGGGTTGCTTGCCGTTAAGACTCCGTCTTTTAGTGGGCAAGCGTCTTTAAGCTGGGGGAGCAAAGAGGCCGGGCGGAGGTTGGCGAACACTCCAAGTCCGGCGCGAAGGCCGAGTAGTGCCTTTTCGGGTCGTAAATCGCCCGGCAGTGTCTCCCATTTTGGGCCGCCTACCGCTCCTAAGAGGAGCGCGTCGCATTGCCGCGCCGTCTCCAGTGTCGCGGCGGGCAGGGGTTCGCCTGTCGAATCTATCGCGCGTCCGCCCGCCTCCAGCTCAACGAAATTAAAAACATGGCCGAATTTATCGCCTACAAGGTCTAAAACGTCAACTGTCTTAGAAATAACTTCCGGGCCTATGCCGTCGCCCGGTACCAACGCAATAGAGTAATTCATGTTTTGTATTATAATGGTGCAGGCTCTCCCGCGCTAGGGACGCGCCGGAACATCCGCTCATAACCGCGCCGTGGAATGATATGGGGGCTTGAATTTCAGCAGCCTAATGTGATAGTATAGGATTTTGTAAACAAATGGAAATAATTTTAAGCGGATACGGAAAAATGGGGCAGCTTATCGAAAAACGCGCTCTGGAAAAAGGGCACGAAATAGTGGCTGTAATAGACCCCGTAAAAGACGGCGGCGTTTTTAGAAGCGTCGGCGATTTTGAAAAAAAACACGGCACGGGCAATTATGTCGCACTCGATTTTAGCGCGCCCGGCGCGGCGGTGCAAAACATAAAAGACTTTGCCGAAAGAAAAATCCCGCTCGTGGTCGGCACGACAGGCTGGTACGATAAACTTGACGAATTAAGCGCGTTTGTCGAAAGTAAACAAAGTTCCATGCTTTGGGCGTCGAACTTTTCGTTAGGCGTCAACCTTTTCTACCGCGTCGCGGCATACTGCGCGGCTATGATTGACCCGTACAACGAATACGATGCCGGCGGCTATGAAATACATCACAACCAGAAGGCGGACAGCCCGTCCGGTACCGCGAAAACACTCGCGGAAATTGTGCTAAAAAACATGAAACGCAAGACAAAAACCGTTTGGGATAAACTTGACCGCCCGCCGAAACCGGATGAATTGCACTTTGCAAGTCTGCGCGTGGGCGCGGAACCGGGCGTTCACGGGCTAATTTTTGACAGTTCGGCGGACAACATAGAAATAAGGCATACGGCGCGTAATCGCGAGGGACTCGTTTACGGCGCGATAGTCGCGGCGGAATGGCTGGAAAAAGCCGCGCGGGAAGGGAAACGCGGCGTTTTCACGATGGACGATGTTTTAGGCCGGATGAACGCTTAAACGGAGATAAAAATGACACCATTCAAAGGCGCGTTCACCGCGCTCATCACTCCGATGAAAGACAACGGGGACATTGACTTTGACGGACTCAAACAGCTGGTGCAGTTTCAGCTTGAAAACGGCATTGACGGGCTTGTTCCGATAGGCACTACCGGAGAAACGCCCTCGCTTGACGAGAGCGAGGAGGAAGCCCTCCTTAAAACCGTTATAAAAGAAGCAGCGAGGCGCGTTCCGGTAATCGCGGGTACAGGCTCGAACTCAACGCGGCACGCCGTTTTGTACACAAAACGTGCCAAAGACCTGGGCGCGGACGCCGCGCTGGTTGTTACCCCCTACTACAACAAGCCGAACGACGACGGCCTCCTGCGGCATTTTGAAGCTGTCGCCGAGACGGGCATCCCAATCATAGTCTATAACATAGCCTCGCGCACCGGACGAAACATCCCTACGCCGCTCATGGAAAAGCTGGCGCAAATACCGAATATAACGGGAGTGAAAGAAGCGTCCGGCGACATCAACCAGATGGGTGATGTGATAAACGCCGTCAAACGCCCGCGCGGAGGCGCGTTTACCGTGTTCTCAGGCGATGACGCGCTTACCTTGCCGCTTTTGGCTTTAGGCGGAGACGGGGTAATCTCGGTAATATCGAACCTTCTGCCGGCAAAAACCGCCGCGCTTGTGAAGGCTTTCAACGCGGGCGATACTGAAACCGCAAGGGAGATACATTACGAGCTTCTGCCGTTCATCAAGGCGGCTTTCATCGAAACGAACCCCGTCCCGATAAAACGCGCACTCGCTCTTGCCGGACTTCCGTCGGGGCCGGTGCGATTGCCGCTCGGCCGTATGTCGGAGGCGAACGAAAAAACACTGCGCGGGGCCGTAAAAGCCTTAGGCTTCGACATAGCATGAAAAAATTGGTGATAGCCTCGTCTATCATTACCGCCGCGCTGCTTGCTATCGCAACGTTTTTTGACCTGCAAATAGCCGAATACCTTTACAATCCCGACAGCCTTTTCAGCAAGATATTCGCTGTCATCGGCATGCTGCCGCAGCAAGCCTTGTTGATATTCCCGCCCGCTATGATACTGGCAGCGATGTTTGAAAAGCGCGGCGAGATGACTGTGCGAAACTGGCTTATTATTAGCGCCTCCCTGCTGATAGTAACGGTCTCAAATATGCGCGACAGCGTGAACTACATCCGCCATGAAACCGGACTTTCAATCCTTGTCATAATAGCGGCGGTATGTGTTTTGGAGGCCGCCTGTTTCTTCGCGGCCATGCCTTTTGCCAAGAAAAATCCATGGGGGCTTTTAATCGCCGGACTAATAGGATACATAGCGTTCGCGCTCGGCTATGTCATTTTGCTGGCGCTAAAAACATTTTGGGGCAGGCAGCGTTTTTTCACAATGAACGACCCCACGGCACAGTTTACAAAGTGGTATATTCCGCAAGGAAAAGCCGCTTCGGACAGCTTCAAATCATTCCCGTCCGGTCATTCGTTTTCGGCGATGTGTTCAGTGTGGTTCGCCCTTTGGCCGCTTTTTATTGACGGATTAAAGAAATATACAAAACTCATATTCACGTTTGCCATACTATTCGGATTTGCGACAATGCTCTCCCGCATGATCTACGGACGGCATTTTCTATCTGATGTTACAGTGGGGGCAGCTATCGCTCTCGCGTCCTTCGCACTGACAAAAAAGATAATATGCAGGGTTTTTGAAGCGAATGTCCGCTGATTACACGAATTTTACCCGTGGGCGGCGTTTCCGGCTTCCGGCGGGAGCGGCGAAAGGGAGATTTCCATGCAGTCAAACGCGGGAGAAATTGATATTTCGGCTATATCGTTTTTTTCGCGCCATGAATCACAGTATTCGCGGATTTCATCATGAAAATAATCATCGGTCAAATGCGTAAGAAAAACCTGCCGCAGTAAAGGCGAATTGATTCTTTTGATAGTTTCAAGCGCTTCACCAAACGAAAAGTGAGTCGGGTGCGGAGCCGCCCGCGGAGCCCCGATTATCAGACACGATATATCTTTTAGCAAAGCTATTGACATTTCGCTGATAAAATTGCAGTCCGTAATGTACGCCGCCTCCGTGAACGCGCCATCAGCATGCGGGGCGATGTTTTCCCGTATTTTCCATCCGAACACATCCATATCCCCATGCTTTACTGGAATAGGCGTGATCGTAAAGTTGTCAAACGAAAATGGGGCGGAAACCGCCCGCAAATCAAGGCGGGGTTTGCCGCCGCCTTCCTGAGTTTTGCGCCAGATGTACGCAAAACGTTCCCGGACATCCTCAATCGTCTGAACGCTGCCGTAAACAGGCACTGGCTTTATACGCGAAAGCGGGCGCAAATCATCTAAACCGTGAATATGGTCTGCGTGTGAATGGGTAAGAAGTACAAAATCGATATATTTTATGCCGGCCCGCAGAGCTTGAAGCCTGAATTCCGGACCGGTATCAATCACAATGCGCTCGCCTTTATCACCTTTGATGTACAAAGACGCGCGCATACGTTTATCTCGCCTGTCGGCGGAAGCGCACACGGGACAGGCGCATCCAATAAAGGGAACGCCGTCGGATGTACCCGATCCCATGACGAACAGCTTCACGCAGCGTTATTCTCCTACGCGGATAGAATTAAACCAAACCTCGTTGTACAGTTCAATATTCCCGCCTATATCATTTTTTAATTCCGTGTTCACCAAATCCTCCACATTGTAAAGCGGCGTTTCAGTCAAAAGTTCCCGCGCCGGAACATTCACTGTGGCGGGAAATCTGAAAGTATCGCAAAATTCAGCATATATCTCAGGGCGGTGTATAAAATTTATAAACTCATGGGCAAGTTCAGCGTTTTTTGCGCCCTTAAGTATGCACATGCTATCGATATATGCCGGCCCGCCTATCCGCGGGATAAAGAAAACCGTATCGTCAACAAGCTTCTGATTGCCCGCGATTTCTTCGTAAACCACTTCGGGATAGCCTTGAACAACCCAGAAATCACCGTTGGCGTAACCCTTACCAAAGGCTTCCGCGTCAAATTTGACAAGATTGGGTTTCCAACTTGTAATGATAAGATTACGCGCCTGCTCTATCTCGTCGGGGTCTACGCTGTTCACGGAATATCCCAGCGTAACAAGCGCGTCCCCCATCACCTCGCGCATATCGTCAAGCATGGTCATGCGGCGCCTAAGATCATTGCGTCCAAAAATCGTCCAATCTCTTTCAAATTCTGGAACATAAGCCGTATTGACGGCAATTCCGGCGGCTCCCCAAAAGTAAGGTACCGAATATTCCATATCAGAATCGTATGTCGCTTTTTGCAGCACCAGCGGGTCGATATTGACCAAATTCGGCAGTTTCGATTTGTCAATCTTTTCAAACATTCCCTGCGACGACATGATGGAAACATAATCGCCCGACGGAAACACCAAATCGTATCCTGAACCGCCGGCCTTTATCTTGGCGTACATATCTTCGTTTGAAGCGAATTCATCGTAAATCACGCTTACATTGAACTCTTCCTCAAATTTTTGAATTATTGAATCGGGCGTATAATACGTCCAATTGTAAATATACAATTCTTTTCCCGATTCTCCGGATTTTTTTGAACAGGCGCATAGTACCACTCCGGCAGCAGCCAGAGCAGCCGCCGTAACCGCGCAGGCGCGTAAAGCGGCTTTTAATTTAGGCAAACTAATCACATTTATTCTCCTTCAATTTAATTTCACTAGACTTGTTCGACAAGCCGGTTGCTCATCTCTCAAGTCTTACTAACGCTGTTGGCTTGTCCCAAAACCGAAATTTTAGAACAGACTCACTATAATACAAGATTTTTCTTTGCACAAGCCGACGCGAGCCGCGCGTCGGCGTTCCGCGGAATCCCCCCCCCCCCCCGATAATAACGCTGTTTTCCGCTTTTTGGGAGGAAAATCCAGCACGGCGGCGGGTTAATGTTAATATCACTGCGGAGCTACGAAATGCCTCATTTTGAAATGTTACCAAAAGCTATTCCTGTTACCGGTGCTTCGTCGTTATTTAACCGCGGACTACACGAATGGAACGGATAGCGCGGATGGCAGGTGCCGCCTTGCGGGACGCCCGCTCCACCGTCATTGCGAGCGAAGCGAAGCAATCCACCAGCGACTCTTCCACTGGCGCTGAAAGCGGACATTCAAGATACTTGCGACAACTCACGAAAAGAATGTATACTAACAATCAGCATGTATTTGCTAATCACCGCAAGCGGCGCCTTTCGCGCCGTGCGGAATCTTTAAGAGCAAGGAGA
>JAIRSB010000037.1 GCA_031255655.1 Spirochaetaceae bacterium
CTACAGTGCCAGTTTGCGGGCCGTCGGCACTTCTAAGCGCCGCATTGAGATCGGATATTTTCCAGCCTTGAAATCCGGAGCTTTTTGACGGACTTATAAGGTTTTCCAATTGCGTGCCGTTAAGGGTGTATGTTACTAAAAGTCCCGTGATGGTGTATTCGGGACCGCTGGCCGTCTCCGGCGTTTCGTCGCCAACGTCCAGGTACGGGAGGTCGCCTGCTAAATTAGTTGTCGAGATCGAATCCCCCCCCCCCCCGTATATTTTGGGCCGAGTTTTTGCGGGTCGTCTATAAAGTTGTAACCGTCAACAAAGTCGTGTCCCGCGAGCCATTCTTCCTTGCTAAGTCCGCCTGCGAACTCTATGGCCGGAACCAGTTCTTTTGAGTAGAGCATGTTTACTTTTTGCGATTCACCGCCCGTTAAAAACAATGCGTACACGCCTTTCGCCTCTTCCGGTGTTCCATCTTTTCCCGGAACAAAGCTGAGTGCGTCGTCTCCTGCCTCCCCGCAGGACGCGAACGCGAGTCCTAGCAGTGCCGCGAGCGCGGCGCCGTAAATTCGTTTGGTCATTTTGAGCCTCCTATAGGTCTCTTTCATTAAGATATACCGCGCAACGCGCGGCAGGGCGGCGTAAGCCGTCTGGCATGTAGTCTAGCATAAAATATACGTTTCAGTCAATAGGTTTAGCGAGAGGGGCGAAAATATAACAGAAAAATACGTTTAGAGACAAAAGAGGACGTAATTAAATTTTACTGTAATTTCCAGAACATAGTAACGTTTTGCCTTGTATTCGCGGTCTCAGCACACTAATTACGGTCTTTTGACAGGGTTGTTTCTAGTAATGCCGATTTCCGCTATCGCATATTTTTGGATTGGAATGTTATATGCAAAATTTTGTAAAAATAGTGAAAAATGCCTTTTTAAAATATCGACTTCATGACAAATGTGTAAAAAAACGGCTGTGAGCGTAATTCTAAATCATGTTTTTCGCTGTATGTGTGCGAAAATACTATAGGCATATTATTTTATTTTGGAGGAAATATGAACATAGAAAATCCACTATCTTTTTTATACGAAGAGTATAGAGATGGAAATTTAACAAGCCGAGATCTTGAGGCGCGTATATTCAGGCATATCATGGAAAGCTGCGACGATGAATACGGCTTGTATTTCAGATGCCGCAGCGACCGTATAGATTTTTTGTGTTGGTTTTATCCGCGTATGCGAGGTATCATAGAGCGTTATAATCAAAATTATTCTTCGTTCGACGCTTATGTCGCCTCAACGCTCTACTATTCTTATCGTAGCTATAAGGAACGCCGTAAAAGACACGCCGCCGCTGAAAACGCTTGTTGGAAGGCTAGCAACTCCGGTTCCCTGGTTTGCGAATCGGAAACGCCGGAAGCAATGTGCGAAGAAAGTGAAACGCCGTCTGGCAACTATAAAATAAAATCACCGAAATATGTTTTGCTTATATTACTGAAATCATACTATTATGTGTCTGATGCTCTAATCAACAAAGCCGCTTCGGCGTTGAATATGACCCCTGAAGATTTGGGCAAAATGGTAGATACCCTGCATGAATTGCAAATAGAAAAAATCGAAAGACGCCGGCGGCTTGTTTCCGCAAGTCATTGTTTGTATAACCGTTGTCTCAATTACGAAAGGCAGCTTGCAAGTAAAATTGAAAACGTGCAAGTATGCAATTCACTTGTACAAAGACTTGAACGCAGCAGGAGGCGTTTGACAAATATGCGCGAACGGCTTAAATATACACGAATTGAAGCGACAAACAGCGATTTGGCAAAGCTACTGGGCGTTCCTAAAGGGACTATAGATTCGAGGCTGGCCACAATAAAAAGTAAAATGTCCGCCAATGACTTTGACTTTTAAGAATGTGTCCCCTAACTTGTCCGGTTTATAGCGGCTACCACGAAAAAGCAAACACTGTTTTCTCGTGATAGGGGCGTTCTGGTCCGAATATGGACGACGGGAATTCAGTGCGATTAGGGGAATCGGGGAAATTCTGGGTTTCCAAACAGAAACCGGAATATTTGTTGTAAATGGAGCCTAGCTTTCCGGCGACGTTGTGAAGAGAATTACCGGTATAAAGCTGACAGCCGGGTTGAGTGGTTGAGACACGCATTGTTATGCCGGAATTCTCCTCGAAAATCTCGGCGCATGAGCGCAATGTCCCTGCTTCTCCATCAATTGCATAACAATGGTCATAGCCATTGCCAGTATGTACAATATCGCGCCCAAATGTTTTAGGCTCCAAGAAGTCAAAAGGAGTACCGGATACCGGCAATAATCGTCCGGTTGGAATTAGTAGATTATCAATTTCTGCATAAGACGAAGCGTAGATGCGCGCTTTGTGAGAGAGTATGTTGCCTGTACCTTCTCCGGCAAGATTGAAATAAGTGTGGTTTGTTAGATTTATAGGGCTTGGCGCGTCTACTGTAGCGGAATATTCCGCAATGATCTCGTGGGATTTGTTGAGGCCGTATGTGACTGAGGCTTTAAGATTTCCCGGATACCCCTCGTCATTTGCGGGACTATCTAGTTCAAATGTTACGAAAGAGCCATTACGCTCTATGCGCGGGGTGGATTTCCATACACGTTTGTCGAAGCCTCGTCTGCCGCCGTGCAAAGAGTTGCCGTTTTCGTTATTGTAAAGGTTGTATATTTTGCCATTTAGCTTAAACGCGCTTCCCCCGATTCTGTTGGCAAAACGTCCAACCGTAACCCCTAAAAAGCCATTGTTTTGTGTATAAGCCTCCAAAGTGGAGTATCCGAGACATATATCGCAAAGTCCTTTTTTTGTGGTCGGTATGATGATTGATATAATTGAAGCGCCCATAGATGAGAGCGCAAGCGTCATTCCATCTTCGCGAAGGAAATATAAAAAAACTTCCTCACCAGAGGTGAGGACGCCGAGCGTTTTAGTGGAAATGCTCATGATAAGTGATAATAGACGGATTTCCTTTGAAGTGTCTATACGCAGCAACAGAGAAATCATTCATAACGACAGGCTCGTTGCGCGGGATGGTGGCGCTTCCGGCTTTGTGAAGGCGGGGGTGTTTCACGTGAAACACCCCCGCCTTGTCGCGGGATGGTGGCGCTTTACGTTAACCTTGCTATCCTCATTACTTTTGCGGGAAAGCCTACTGCTTCAGAGTTACTTCTGTTCTGCCGAATCCGCCAAGTTCCGGGCGTGAAACATGGTAACATTCTACAATGTCGCAGGTCTTGAGGTAATCATGAACACCCTGCTTTAGAATGCCGTCGCCTTTGCCGTGTATGACGGCAAATTCCCGCAAGCCCGAAGTTAAAGATGTGTCAATATATTGCCGCAACACATCTATAGCGTCGTGCAGACGCATACCCCGAATGTTTAATTCTGGCGCAATGGCGCGGGCTTGGAAAACATAGTCAATGTGTGCGGGCGTTGCGTTCTGGGATTGTTGCATAGTCTGTACGGGTATAAGGTCATTTTCCGGGAAAGTCATGGATACTGTACCGACTTCCACCATCCAAACGCCTTTTTTTACCGGACGACGTACTAATCCATGTAATTTTTTCGTCCCAGCCAGTACGTTGACACCGGGTTTTATTACGCCGTCAGAAACAATGGTTGCATCAGCCTCGTCATTTACGATAGCTTTTTCTTGTTCAGTAATGTCGTTTTTCATTGCTTCAAGTTCCGCGTATTCATGTCTTGTCGCTTTCTCAAGTTTTAGCAGAAAATCTTTCACTTTTAGTGTTTCATTACGAGTAATTTCTCTTTCTTTTAGTTCACGGACAAGGTTTTCTAACGTTTTGCGGCTTTCGTCAAGCAGACAACGCAAATCACAAAGCAAATTGGTTTTTAGTTCGGCTTCTTTTTGACGCAGTCGCAAGTCATATAAATCGACGCTATGCCGCTTTTCCGATATATATTTCCGTTCCGAAGCTATCTCTCGTAGATTTTCTTCCGCCGCTTTGTGCTTTTCTTTCAATCCTGCTATTAACGCGGAAACATCTCCGCGCTCTTCTTTAAGATAATTACGGGCGTTATTTATAATTTCAGCCGGAAGCCCGCAATGCAAAGCGGTTTCAATGCCCTTGCTCTCTCCTGGCAATCCCATGACAATGCGGTATGAGGGGCGCAGTGTTACGGGGTCAAATTCCATAGAAGCGTTTTCGACACGATTGTTTGAAAAAGCATAATTCTTTAACGCGCCGTGATGTGTAGTTACGATGCAAAAGCAGTTTTCTTCCAAGACTTTATCAAGGATGGCCATGGCAATAGCCCCGCCTTCAGCGGGGTCTGTTCCGGCGCATAATTCATCAAGCAGTATCAAAGCCGAAGCCGAAGCATTTTTTAATATCGAAGCTATAGCGCCTATATGAGCTGAAAAAGTTGAAAGCGAATACTCCAGAGACTGCCCGTCGCCTATATCAGCAAAAACGCCGCTAAAAACAGGCAATACGCTGCCTTCCGCGAGCGGCAGCGCAAGCCCAAATTGATTCATCAAGGCGAAAAGACCCACGGTTTTCAGCGCAGCGGTTTTACCACCCGTATTCGGCCCGCTTATTACCAAAACCCGCTTTGTCATCAGCATATCTATGGGAACAACTTTGCTGCCAAGCAAAGGATGGCGCGCCTGCTTTAGAATGATGTCATTATCTTGCGCGCCCTCATCCTGCAACAAGAGCACCCCTTTGGTATCGTTTGAATAATGAGCGCGGGCGCGTAGAGTTTCTATGAAAATAACGTGCTCGTGGAAAGAAAACAGTTGCTCTTTGTTGGCAGCGATATTCATTGTCATTTCCCGCAATATGCGGCGTAGTTCCGCGTCAAAGATTTGACGCGCAATAATGAGTTCGTTATTTTTTTCAACGATGTCGTCTGGTTCAATGAAAAGCGTCTGCCCGCTAGACGAGACCTCGTGTACAATCCCGCGTATGCGTCCCTTGAATTGATGCTTCAACGCTATGACAATCCGCCCATCGCGCTGCGACGGCACGCCGGATTGAAGCATACGCCTAGTGCCCTCGTTATTTGCATACGACAAACTTAGATGCTGTAATTCCTTAGTTATAACGGCGATACGGCTTTCTATTTCACGCAATTCCGGTAAGTCACGGACTTTGCCGGAATTATCTAAAACACGAAAGACCTCATGCTCTATCTGTTCTATAACAGAGCCGTTATCCGCGCTGGCGCAAAGCTCAGGGTTGTTCAACCAGCGCAGCACGGCACGCCCTTCGCGCACAAAGCTGCCGACAGCGAAAGCTTCTTCGAGGCCAAACGCCGCCCCCGCCACATTTAACAGTGGCAACAAATCACCAATGTCAGGAAGCCGCCCCTGCGATTCAACATCGCCGCTTTTAATCCGGGCAGAGATGAACCCGACATTCCGTTTTATAAGATTTATATCAGAT
>JAIRSB010000107.1 GCA_031255655.1 Spirochaetaceae bacterium
TCGTGTGTTTGTATTAGGGTGGGGGGGGGGGGGGCTATCTTATAATAAAATAAAACCTGTTCAAAAATGCGATTATGTTTTGCGCATCTTTGTAATATTTACTCCATGGATATTCCCGCGTCAAGTATGAATACGCATCGAGTGCGCCGCGCACATCGCGTCCCGGCATCGCGGCTTTTTCCAAAGACTGACCGTACAGCCACCACGCCTCATCGTTCATCGCGGGGTGCTGTCTTTGAAAATCATCTAGCAAGGCGGCCGCTTCATCGTATTTTTGAGAGGCAAACTCTTCCCGTGCCCGCTGTAGAAATTCTTCCGGACTTTCCAGCGCGGCGTTTGCGGCGTCCGGCGCGATTTCGCCGCCTTGAATGTCCGCGGGCGTTTCTCCGTCAACTGCCGTGTCGTTTCCGTCCGCAAACACAGAATCGCCTGTAACAATAACGCGGACATATTCGTTTGTATAGTAATCCCGCAAAAAATCCTGTTTATAAAATCTAAGATTGTATTCGCCTTCTTTTTGGGCGCGTAACACGAATGTCTGCGTATCGCCGCTCGAACGGCGCGTGTCGTAAGTTATCCCGTCCGCCGAATTTTCCTCCCCTATGTAGACCCAGCCGCCGCCCTGAAACGGAACTTCAAAAGTCTGTCCCTCGTTGGCGTAAATGACGCGGGAAGGCTCCGGTTTGACGGGATTGGAGGTTTCGTCCGGCGGCTCTCGTGCCGGCAGCGACGGCTCTACCCTAACCGGCGCGGACGGCTGGGGGACATCTTCTATTAACTCCGAACGCCTCAGAGCTGCCATGGGCGGGGGTGGAGGAGGCTCCTCGCTCTCTTCACCCATTTCTTCGGATACTGTCGCTTCTTCGGGCGCGGCTTCGCTTTCGGACACAATTTCATCTTCAGTCAAAGCTATGTCCACAGGTGCGGTTTCTTCAACCGGTTCAGCGGGCTGCGGAAGCGACTCTGGCTCATCCAAAGATATCGCGGCCGATTGTCCGGTATCGTCCGGTATTTCCGGTTCTTTTACGAGTTCCGGCTCGCTAAAGTCATAGAAAGGTTCCGGTAGATAGACATCAATATGTTCATCGGACGGTTCGATTATTTCTTCGGCACGAATTACGATTTCGGCGGTTTCAGTTTCTTCCTCCGGCGCGTCTTCTGTTTCCTCAAGTATGATTTCCGTTGTATCAGGCGCGTTTTCTTCCGTTACGCCGGCTTCCTCCGGCGTAGTTTCCGCAGCTGGCGGTTCAGTTTCCGGCACTGGCGGCAGGGATTTACAAGAAAACACGATAAAAAGTGTGAACAGCGCTGGGAACAGGCGGGTTTTGAAACTCACGGCAGCGGCTCCAGAATCCGATCGATAGATTCAGAGATTTTATTTTGCCAAAAATCATCGGGAAATTCCGATGCGGGTGTCCAGAATTCCAGCGCGTCTTCGCTCGTCCAAACTTTTTTACGCTCCCGTTCCAGCATTACTGGAGGTAAAAAGTCGGGTTTATCCGGTATGAAAAGATCTTCCGGCGCTATTGGGGAGGGTTTGAAAACAGCGTCCGCCGTCTGAGTTTTATTGTCCCGCGGACTAAGAATACTTTTGGCCGTAATCGCTATGACGACTGGAACGGCGATTAATAAAACAACGACTCCAAACAGCGCCAGTCTTGTTATTTTTTTTCGCCATAATTTTTTCAATGCCGCGAGCGGTTTATCCAGCAATCCTGAAAAAAACCATTTAAGGTTGTACGCCAGTTCTTCTAATTCCATACCCTACTCGAAATGGCCGTATTTATAGCCGCCTTGTATTTTAATTGCCATAATAATACCGAAAGGCCGGTTGTTTGTATCCGCGTTATGCCTGTAGTAAGAGTTTTCATCACGGCTGCCCGCCGCCATAGGAACGCCCAAATACAATTCGATATGTTCCGCTGCCTCAAATGCTATGGCAGGAATAATCTGCGCCGAGTTTTTTTCAAAAGAGTATAAATTGCTAAAAACGATGTGCATTCTTTCTATGCCGCCCGGTCTGAAACTCAGATTAAAAGCGCAGTTTAGACCGCCGAAAAGTTTAAAATCCTCAGGCTCATCATTCAATAGGTTGTTTCTACGTAATGACGCGGAATCTCCCTCGCCATTATAGTAAATCTCGGCGTTTATTTTTAGCTTTTCGTTAAAAAAATCGGTTGTGAAACCCATGGAACCGGAAAAACCGATACTGTTCCAGTTTTCCGACTCTAAGTTTGCCATAAACTCTGTATAGAATTCCACATTTTTGAAAAGCGTGGTTTTCATAGACGCAAATCCACGGAACGGTATTCGCTCGAAATAGAAAAATCCTATATCAAAGTCATAGTTTTGAAACGCGATGTTATATTTCAGTCCTTCCCCGAAATTTTCCAGACGCGGACTTTGTATGTCGATATACGCAGGACGCGTAAGCATGATAAATTCTATACCTCCTATGCCTACAGGTATGTTCAACTTCGCCAAATACGGCTCGCCGGGGTTATCTATGTCGGGCGGTATGCGGGCAAGCAGATTCGCGAACGGGAAATTAGGCGACACGCCCCAAACAGCGTCAAATTTGCCGGCTTTCACGAAAAATTTATCTCTGAAATTATAGTCGAAAAAAAATTCTTTTATGGAAAGCGGCGGTGACGGTATCGCGAAAGAAAAGGACTGGCGTACCAGCAGGTATCTCGAAGGCTGAATATCCAGTCCTATCGTCGCGTTCATTCTAGTCCCTATCAAATTTATTAGTTTGCTTGCCGAATTTT
>JAIRSB010000130.1 GCA_031255655.1 Spirochaetaceae bacterium
CGAGTGCGTCCAAGCGGCGAATCAAATCGAGAAGCCTTGTTTCTTAGCGCAGATGCCGGAATTCTGCGCGCCTTTGTTTACGGCGGACCTAAAAGTAAACTGCGTTCCTACGTTTCGCAGTTCCATTCCGGCGGGCTTTATCTGTATCACGATCCGGTGCGGGATTCTTATAAGGTAACGGATTTCGATGTGCGTAGCTGGCGTCCCGGTATCAGGGAAGATTATGACAGGACGATGGCCGCTGCCGCCATATCTGAGACTATCCTTGCCGGTTATGGCGGCGGCTGCAATTGGGGCGCTGCGCTCGATATGGCGAACGCTTCGCTTGACGCGGTGGAAATGGTTGACGGGCTTGACGCATTGCGCGTTTTAGTGCATTTCTTTTGGAATTGGGCGGAGCTGAACGGGATTCACAGCGGGGAACACCTCCGCTCTCTTTCCTCCTCCGCCCTTCGCTGGCTCGAAGCGAGTTCCACTATACCCGCCTCCGAAATCTGCTCTTTAGGTTTGGACAGCGCGTCTCTCCTTGAAGCCAAGAATTTCTGCGCCGGATTAATCGCTTCCGCCATTGGACGCCGTTTGAAAAGCTGGGAATGGTGATGTCCCGGCGCGGCGCGCTTTGATGGCAAAGGCTACGCACTAACACAAAGCTGGCTTAGGATTTCTCCGGCTATTTGGTGCGGAAACTTGTTTTCGCAATTGATAACAATCCGTGCAAGTTTTTTGTAGTCTTCGGCGCGGCGTTCATGTAGAAGCGCGTGGAACGCTTGCGGGTTTTCCACATTAAGGAAAGCCGGAAGTGTTCCTGCATTTTTTATTCTATTCCATGCGGCGGCGGCGCTTAGTTCTAAATAAATGAACAAGACAGACGGGTTTTTAACAAGCGCCGTCAGCGCCACCTTGTTATCGGTAAGCCCGCCTCCGGCGGCTACAATCAGGCCTTCGCCCGCGTTGAAAGCGATTTGCAAAGAGGCAATGGCTTCTGCCTCAGCCTTTTGGAAAATATCACGCCCCCGCTCGTAAAGCGAGTGGGGCGTAAGCCCCTCCCGTTCCTCAATAAGCGCATCCGTGTCAATAAACTTCCAGCCTAAGACCTCGCGCAATGCACACCCGACGCTGGATTTCCCGACATGTTTCGGGCCGGTTAGAACTAGCATAGCTGGCTTAACAAACGAAATCATTCATTATTTGACAATGTGCGCGGCCCGCGTTCCAGCGCGACTAGTCCTGTGCGCGCCAACTCAAGGATGCCGTAAGGACGCAGCAGTTGAAGCAGTCCGTTTAGTTTATCGAAACTTCCGGTCGCTTCTATCGTTATGGTTGAGGATGATATGTCCACGACCCGTGAACGGAATATCGAGGCGACTTCCACTATCGCTGAGCGGTTTTTCTCGTTAGACATGACCTTAACAAGCAGGATTTCCCGTTTTATGCAGGAATCTTCAAGTTTGTGTATCGAAATGACATCCACAAGTTTTCCAAGCTGTTTCACAATCTGTTCAAGTACCGCATCATCTCCAAATACCGATATGGTCATGCGAGAAATGTCTTTGTCTTCCGTTTCGCCGACTGTCAGGCTGTCAATATTAAACCCGCGCCTGCTGAAAAGTCCGGCTACTCGGCTTAATGTGCCCGCTCTGTTTTCTACCAGAACAGCTAAAACATGCGCCTTCATCAACATCCTCCGCAAATAATACTGCGCAGATAATCCTTATTTGTCAACGTCTCCGCCTATCATATTCAGGGCTGATGCATGCACTTTCTCATCAGAGATAAATTGATGTGGGTGAAAACCATTGTCACCAAATAATTCTCTGAAAAACTAAAAGTTAATCACAAGAGGGATAACGATTTTGTGCATACAACGGTCTTTGGAAAGGTGAATGCCTTTCGCACTAATTGGTGGATACTATTAAGCGGACTTCCCTGAGTCAAACCCATCAGGGGAAACATAGTCAAGTACCAAATGCATCGGACTAAAGTCCGCCGTATCCGGTTGTAGTAGGCCGCCTCTATCGCCGGTATTGCCGTATGAACCGTTTCCATAACGGTCTCTTTCCCACCGTAAGATACATACGGTCAACCTTTTGACGTACACAGGTAGGTAATAGCGTACCGTTGGTACGACGACACTCGTTTCTTGCCCAGTCTTTCGACTCGGAATCCACGGTTTAATACGTTGTCGCACACCGGAAGTCCGCGATTCGAGTTAGTAGTGGGCATGAACTTCCGCCTACTACGGGCGTTCAAGTCCGTTTTCCCGAATCAAAGCGGCCGTTTTATTACGGTTTACCCATTTGCCGTAGGTCTGGCGCAACTATTCCTTCACGTGCGGGATCCCATACCAGTAGCGATGCCGCTGTTGTATCAGGCGTATCATGCCTGTCAGTTCCGCGGTGGCTTCCTTCCGTCACTCCGATACATCGTACTTAGTCCAGCGGTAGTAGGCGCTGTCGAACACCCCGAAAATTGCATGTCTTCCCTGATGTGGTATTCGTTCCGATGGCTACAGCATAAACCAGTACGACGTCACCGAGGCTATTCCTGCGTGAAGATGACAAGAACTAAAGTTCGTCCGCTTTTTTAGAATTTCATACGTGAAGCTCCGCTTCACGCCGCCTCCCGCGCCTGCTGTATCCAGCGACGCAGCATTCTCATTTGTGCCCAAATCCAAAGCTATCCGGCTTACCGGCTTTTCTTTTTTTTCCGCAAGAGCCACTGCTTCGGCCTTGAACTCCTTAGTGTAATTTCTCCGCTATTTACCACTCTTTTTCATCTTTCGGGACTGGAATACGTGTAACAGTACGGGCAGTAGGCGTCAACCTCGACATAGTCATAGAAGAATTGAAATAAAGAGAAATAGGCCATTCAGCGGAATTATCGCTTTAGCAACGCAAATCCGCGGGTCCATTCAGGATACTTCTGTGGATTTCACAAGCGCGTTTATCACGCCTTCCGCAGGTTGTATGCGCAGCGTGTCGCCGGTTTTGACATCGCTTGCGCGTTTTACAGTCCTGCCGGTACCAGCGTTCGTAACAAGGGATAATCCACGTTCCAGTATCAGGTTGGGGTTTGCTGCTTCCAAAGCGGCACGGGTAAGTTCCAAACGCCGGCGCATGGCGGCGGCGCGTTCGGCAGCGGCGTCCAGCAGAGCTTCCTTCGCGTCATCAAAGCGTAAAAGACGCGGCTGCAAAATGATGCGGAATTGTTGTTCCAGATAAGCGGAGCTGAACGGTTTAAGGCACAAGCGCGCCCGGGCTACGCGTGCCCGCATGATTTCGAGCATATTGTCCATTAAGACCCGAATAGCACGCGCCGCTTCGAGTCGGTCTCCACTCACAAGTTCTGCGGCGGCGGACGGAGTCGGCGCGCGGAGATCGGCGGCAAAATCGCAAAGAGACCAATCAATCTCGTGTCCCACGGCGCTTATAACCGGTATCTTGGACGCGGCGACTGCCCGGACGACACATTCCTCAGAAAACGGCAGCAAATCCTCCAGTGAACCCCCGCCACGTCCCACAATGAGCGTGTCGGCGATATTCCAGCGGTTAGCCTGCTCTATCCGTCGCGCTATGATGGGGGCGGCTTCCGCGCCTTGAACAGGCGTAGGCAGTATAATCACGCGCAATCCGGCGGCGCGGCGGCGCAGTATATTAAGAATATCCTGCAAAGCCGCGCCGGAGGGTGAGCTTATCACCGCTACCGCGTCCGGGAAGCGCGGAATCGCCTGTTTTCGCTCCTCGTCAAAAAGCCCTTCCATGGCGAAAGCTCGTTTCCGCTCCTCCAGCATCGCTAGTATATCGCCTGTGCCCGCCGGCTCAATGTTTTCGCATACGAGCTGATATGTACCGCGCAGCGCGTACACGGAAAGCCGTCCTTTGGCCCGTAGCAACATTCCGTCTTTGGGCGTAAAGGTGAGGCGTGAAAGACTGTTGCGGAACATCACCGCAGAAATCGCCGCTCCGGCATCTTTCAATGTGAAATAAAGGTGTCCGACGCTCGACGGCCTACAGTTGGACAGCTCCCCCTCCACGCATAGCTGCCCAAAGTTATCCTCCAGTTTGTGTTTTATTAGCTCCGTGAGTTCCGATACGGAAAATTTCTCGCTGCCTGCCATTGTCTAACTATGCCTTTGCTTCTTTCAAACGGATTCCTGAATGATTTGCAGAGTGCGCGCCGCGCAGATGTCCCAAGAAAAGTTTTTGGCGTGTTCTATCCCAGCCTCGCGGCAGCGTTTATAGAGTGCTGAATCGGAAGCGAGCGAAACCATGCGGTCAGCCATGTCTTCGTAGTCATGCGGGTCGAAGTAGAGCGCGGCGCGGCCTGCTGTTTCCGGCAAAGAGGCAGCGCGGGCGCAGGCTACAGGTACGCCGCTTGCCATGGCTTCCACCGCGCCTTGCCCGAAGCCTTCATAAAAAGAGGGAATGACAACCATGTCCGCTCCGGCGACAAGCTCTGGAAGGCTTTCCGAAGGGAAGGGGCCAGTGAAAAATATGTTAGCGCGCTGCTCCGACGCAAGCGCGAAATCTTTGATTCTTTTCGATCCTTTGCTGACGCTACCTGCAAAAACTAAGCGGTGCGGTAGTTTTGTTCGTTGTTTGAAAATTTCAAAAGCTCTGATTAAGCCAGCATGGTTCTTCACCGGATATTCAAGCCGCGCCGCGTAAAGTATATACGGCTGTTTGAAAGTGAACGGCTGAATTCGCAGGATGCTTTCGTCATTGCGAGGGCGCGGATAAAACGCCTCGTGATCAACGCCGTTATGAACCACTTCAATGCATGTTTCTTTTACGCCGGCAGCCTCCATTAACTCCTGTTTGACCCAGTCGCTTACCGCGATGATGCTGTCGAGCCGCCGCAGCGAATTAGGGGTTATAAGGCGTAAAACCGTCCCTAAATGTTCCTTTGTCCGCCACGCACTCCAATAAGCTGACATATCATGCACCGTTCCGACTGTAGGGCACGGCGATTTTTCCGGGAGTCTGCGGTGCGCGGCAGGAAAAAAGCACACCGTATAGGCACGTTCCAGCGCGAATTTGGGATACTCAAAAATATGCCACAGCAGATTGGACATATCACCTGATACTCGACAGCGCGCCACAAACTCCAAGCCTTTTTCCGCCGCTTCTTTGAATATGTAGCGGTCATATTCCCAGCCGAATAGCTCAAACAGTGCGCTCGAAAGCGAGATATGTTTGAGCATTTGCTGCAAGTAAACGCCAACACCCGAAATTCCGGCATTACAGCCGAAAGTATCAATACCTATTTTCATGTATAAAGTGTCCGCCTTCGGTGAACGCTTTTAGTCTAACTGGTTTTTTTAACATATATAAGCACCCGTCTTGAAAAATAAAAAATAGACTGATATACTGTTACTATAATGAAAAGTTTCAAAGCTAAAAAATCGTTTTCCGCGCTGGAGAGAGCGTCTCCTGTTATACAGGAATTAAAGAGCGAATGTGTCAGAAAAAGCATTCATTTTTTGATTGCTTTCACGCCGCTGTTAGCTGTTGCTGGGCGCGGTTTCGCGATACTTTCGCTTACGTTTGGGTTAATTCTTTATATTTATTTGGAAAGTCTGCGTCTTGCGGGTGTTGAGGTTCCGTTTTTTTCAAGCATTATTCGTAAAGCGTCAAGACCGCGCGACAACAATCGTTTCGTGCTGGGACCAGTAACGCTTGGTCTGGGCGCTTTGTTGTCGTTGTTATTTTTACCTGAGACTGCCGCAAATATCGCTATATACGCGCTTGCTTTCGGCGATGGTTTCGCGTCGTTAATAGGGCGCGTCTTTGGGCGTATGCGTCCGGCGTTTCTTTTAGGCAAAAGTCTTGAAGGTTCGGTCGCGTGTTTCTTTAGTGTGTTTATCGCGTCGTGGTATGTATGTGGCAATGTGGCTGTGTCTTTCGCGTCCGCCTCCGCTGCGACTGTGTGCGAGGCTTTGCCGCTTGAGGATTACGACAACATCGTGATACCGCTAGCTGCTGGTTTCGCCGCAAAATTTTGCATGGGATTGTAATCCAGAATGAGAGACTTCCTTAGTCTCTTCTTCACTTTTATCAAAATAGGTTTCACTGCTTTCGGCGGCGGTTATTCCATCATGCCAATCATGGAACGTGAGCTTGTGAATGGCAGAGGCTGGCTCAGTACGGATGACTTGCTGGAATATTACACGATAGGGCAGATAACTCCAGGCATTATAGCGGTGAATATCGCTAGTTTTATCGGCTACAAACAAAAAAAAATACCCGGAGCGATAACAGCTACGGCTGGTTTCGTTCTTCCAGGCGTTATCATGATTATGTTGGCGGCGTTGCTGCTTAGGAATTTTAGCGAAATACCGGTTGTGCGGAATGCTTTTGCCGGTATCCGCATCGTGGTCGGCGCTTTAATTCTTCAGACAGTTGTAAAGCTCGGCGTCGGGATAGTTCAAAAAAACCGTTGCGCCGTGCAAAATCTTACCGCCGTAGCGATATGTGTTGTTTGTTTCGTACTTTCACTTATTTGGCAAAGTAATCCCGTCCTGCTTGTATCCGCTTCCGGCCTTGCCGGTTTTTTTTGTTTTCGCAACGGAAAAAGCGGCAGAATGTAATGGATGTTTTGTTATTATATTTTGAATTTGTTACTATAGGTCTTTTTTCAATAGGCGGCGGTCTGGCGACATTGCCGTTCATATACCGTCTTGCCGAAAAATACGCATGGCTGGACGCGGCTCGGATACCGGATATGCTCGCGGTCGCGCAGATAATTCCCGGAGCTATAGGCGTGAATTTGGGTGCGTATACGGGACTTATCGCGGCAGGTCCCGTCGGCGCTTTAACCGCGGCAGTCGGTCTTATAACCGGTCCGGTGGTAATAATAATAGTAATAGCGCGGTTGTATGACGGTTTTAGAAAAAACAATGTAACGCGGCGCGTGTTTGAGGGCTTGCGCCCGGCCGCCGCCGGCTTGCTTGCCGCGGCTGGATATGGGATGCTGCGTTCTTCGCTTTTTCAGTCTGGCGTGGACTGGTACGCTGTGTTAAAACCACGCGAATGTATTTTGTTTATTGTTTTTTACATTCTTTTGGTGAAATTAAAAAAACTTTCCACCTTGTTTTTCATCATATCTGGAGCGTTTGCTGGCATAGTCTTACGTCTTTAGTCTACTCAACTCACCGCCATCAGCAACTGGTGAACAAGCGCTTTTAGTCACTCGAAATGTCTCATTTAGAAAAAGTTGCTGAAAATAAACTCTACTGCGTCCGAATTCGGTTAAGTTGGGCGATTCCGCAGGACACGGGTGCACAACGGACACCGTAAGTGCGACAACAATTTTGTGCATAAGTTCTATTTTCGAAAAACGAAGGTTTTCCATAAACCAACCGGACGCAACATTGCCGTGACGACAGTAATTCGTTTAGATTTTCATGTTCCCGTGTGCCGAAATGAAACACCAACGGTTTTCCTGTATTATGGACTATTACCTATCATAGCAAATACTTATGGGATTATCCCCCACAACCAGTACAAGTTATACACTGGTATTCACCATAGTAAGATGGACATGAAAATAAGAGTGAAATAAAAAAGCTTTAAGAAATAGAAAGATGAAAAAGAACGGAGAAATTACACTAAGGAGTTCAAGGTCAAAGCGGTAGCTCTTGCGGAAAAAAAGAAAAACCACCTAAACTAGATAGCTTTGGATTTGGGCACAAATGAGAATGCTACGACACTGGATACAACAGGCGCAGGAGGCGGCGTGAAGCGGAGCTTTACGTTGGTCGGATTACCC
>JAIRSB010000158.1 GCA_031255655.1 Spirochaetaceae bacterium
GCGCGAACAATCCTGCGAGCCACAATCGGGTGAGAATCAGCTCCGTTATAGCCAAATACGAATAAAAGTTTAGCGTCCTCTATTTCTGGAACGCCCATTGACATTGCGCCTGAACCTAATGAATACAGTAGACCCGCTACTGAAGGCGCGTGTCATATTCTGGCACAGTGGTCTATATTATTTGTGCCAATGCAGGCCCGCATGAATTTCTGCATGATGTAATTAGCTTCGTTGCCGGGCCCCCGCGCCGATCCTGTTCCCATAATGGAATCCGGCCCGTATTTTGCCTTAATGTCGCTAAGACGTCCGGCCACATAGGATATGGCCTCGTCCCACTCGACCTCCACAAGAGCATTGCCCTTGCCACCTTTGCGGATCATGGGCTTTTTCAGACGCTTGGTAAGTCTCTGCGGGTCGTTAAGGTAATCCCATCCATACCAGCCCTTCAGACACAAAGTCCCGTCGTTTGTGCGCCCCTTCGCGGGCACGGCCTCCAATATTTTGTTCTGCTTGGTGTCCACCGTGAACATGATTTGACAACCCGCGCCACAGTAAGCGCAGGTACTCTGAATTTCTTTTATATTCGACATATACTTCTCCTTCTTTTTCAAATAGGTTATTTGCATGTTACCATCAAACGTGATGGCTTGTCAAATTTTCTGTTAGTTGGTCCAGTAATTCTCATTTCAGAAATTTTTTACATGAAGAAAGCCCGAAAATAACGACATAATCTATTTTATCGTAAGTATTGTCTACTATTTCGTACATATTTCGCCTGTATTTTATTGCTTTAAGGTGTTGTTTTTCTAAAATGAGAATTGCTGGATCAGGGGAAGGAGAACAGTGAGCACAAAGAATTGTCTGAACATCTTGCGATGACCGTTTATTTTGTCATCCTCATTCACTGTGGGAGAGGAGGACATGTGAGAACACCAATTATCTGATACGGGACATGGTGTATCCTGTGAATGATTTCCGTGAATTGAGTCAGATAGAGGTGTCAAAGATAGCACGGTCATTAAATGAGTGGCCAGGGAAAACACTTGGCTTTAGAACGCCTTATAAGGCACTCTCTGAATTGCGCTGGGAATTACCGAGTGCCCTTTTTTGATAAATGGAAAGCTTTCCTTATTTTCGCTTTTTGGCATTGAGTATTATATTTGTCTTTCCGCAAAAATTGACAACGAAGATTATAAAGGGTTCGACGATAAAAGCGGTCTCAGCGATTTTAACGCGCTGTCGCTCAAATTAGGCGGGCAGACTGGATGTTTCGCTTGCCGAAAAAATTATCTGCGCTTTGGGGCTTTATTCGGTTCAAAGCTTTCAAGCAAGGTAGAGGAAGACATAGAAAACCATATTAGAGCAAACTTTGCGATGCTTAGCTATGGCGAGGTTGAGCAGGGGGAGATTGATCAATCCCATCTTGACCGCAAAGTGGGCCGTAGGTTATAGATTCTAAAAACAAACCTGCCCGCGTAGACGCGGGCAATTGGCAGGATAGCCTAATAAGACTCATGCGCTCACCGAGAAGTGGAAATCGCCTTGAACTGCCAATGGTTTACACGCCTCCGCACTATCGCACCAGCCGCCCGCCTCTTATTATTTACAAATTGCCATCTAGATGCCGGAGTTACAAATGATATGAAAAGGCCGATGAACTCTGGCAGAGGCATCGCCGCCGCCTTGTCAACGCGGCTCCATTCGTTTTATAATTAATTACAAATTACTTTGGAGGATATATGGATTTTGTTCAAAAAATGAAAGAAAAAGCCGTCAAACTACAAAAGAAACTTGTTTTGGCGGAGGGACACGAGCCACGCACCATTAAGGCGGCGCGCATGCTTGTCGATGGGAAACTAGCTTCGGAAGTCATGCTTGTCGGCGCGAAAAACACGATTGAGACGGCGGCGGAAAAAGAAAATGTCAGACTGGACGGCATAAAAATTGTCGATCCGGCCTCGTCGCCCAGCCTCGATAAATACGCCAAAACATATTACGAAATGCTTCACGCGAAAGAAGAGGCGAACAAGGCAAAGGGGAAAATCATTGATAAACCGGTTACTGAGGATATAGCGAAAGGGGAAGTACAACATTTCCTTCGCTGGGGTGCGATGATGGTACATCTGGGCGACGCGGACGCGATGGTGGCCGGAGCGGAAAGTTCCACCGCCGACGTGCTGCGTGCCGGATTAGCAATAATCGGCACACAAAAAGGTTCCAAAACAGCCTCATCATGCTTTGTGATGATGGTCCCGGATAAAAGCTGGGGAGCAGACGGCGGACTTATTTTCTCCGACTGCGCCGTTATGCCGAATCCGACCGCGGAGCAGATGGCCGATATAGCGGAAAGCGCCGCCCAATCATGCCGTGAATTTCTTGAAGTGGACCCGGTCGTGGCTTTGATGTCGTTCTCGACGAAAGGCTCGGCCACACACGTCGACGTAGCCAAAGTTCAGCAGGCTTTTGAAATACTGAAAGGCAAGAATCCGGATTTCCTATTCGACGGCGAATTGCAGGCGGACGCCGCGCTGGTGCCTTCCGTAACCGATAAAAAAGCGCCCGGCAGTCCCGTGCGCGGCAAGGTGAACACGCTCATATTCCCCAATCTCAGTGCGGGGAACATAGGCTATAAACTCGTCCAGAGATTAGGCAAAGCGGAAGCTTTCGGCCCATTCCTGCAAGGATTCGCGAAACCGATAAGCGATCTTTCACGCGGATGCTCGGTCGATGACATAGTGGTAACCTCCGCCGTTACGCTGGCAAGGTGCAAGTAATGAATTCGGACGAACAGGAAGCAGGTGAAAACCTGCCGGAGCTTACGGCAGCCTCTCTTAACAGCTTAAAAACTGCTGGCCCATGGATGTTTTTCATAGGTGTATTAGGTTTTATAAGCTGCGGGGTAGTGCTCATATTTGGCGTACTTATGATGGCCGCCGTTGATTTTTTGAGCGAGTTTGCGGGAGATAAAGGGCTTCTTATTGGCATGGTATACATTGGAACAGCGGTATTCTGCTTCTTTGTGTCAAGATTTCTTGTCGTGGCAGCCTCGAATATACGCGCCTTGAAAAATAGCGCTTCCGCGGAAATTTTAGAATCCGCGTTAAAAAACATCGCGTCATATTGGAAATTGAGTGGAATAGCCTGTGCAGCAGGTATCGTGCTCGCGTTAATAGGGATTATTATCACCATAATATAGTGCTTCTATCCCCAAAATATAAGAGGCTTAGGCGCGAATAGAATGTCCGCGAATACGGATTGTGAATCGTTTCAAAGGATGCCCACCGTTGCTAGGAGCGGAGCGACGAAGCAATCCAGACAAAACAGCTTCTGTACTGGATTGCTTCGCTCGGCGAATTGCAACAGGGTATAGACAAGGCCTAGAGTTTTCGGCCAACGGCAGCGTTTGTCCGAAAGATTGTTTCACTGTCAAAGTTGTAGGAAAAATGGCGTATTTTTTAAGCCGGCTCATTTTACATGGCAGCTTGCCGGTTAAGCTAGGCAAGGTATAATTGACTAACGTCAGCTTAAAACAATACTATTGAACAAAACAGGTCCAGTAGCTCAGTGGATAGAGCGGCCGCCTCCTAAGCGGCAGGTCGGCCGTCCGATTCGGCCCTGGATCATTAGAGACGGAGGTCTATGCAGGCGTATCCAAGTTTTCCACTTGTAAGTTTTCCGCAAGGCTCGATGATAACGAAGCAAAACGCCGTGTCCGGCGGGCGTTTCTATGTGATTCAGAGCGGTATAGCACGGATTTCCGGGCCGGAATGCTATTTCCCGGGCGGCAAAGATATTTTAGTGAGCGGAGATTTTTTCTCGGTTGAATCGGCATTGACCCTTGCCGACGAGCAGTTAAGCGTGACTGCCGAGACGGACCTTACCGCCATATCAGTTACCAAAGAGGCTTTCCCCGCTTTCATCAAAGAAAATCTGCCTGTCAGTACCAAGATACTAAACCATCTTTCAAAACGCTTATCTCAAATTAATGAGAAGTCTGCAATGGGAAAGAAAAAAATACCACATAACGGCCTTGCTCGATTATACAGTTTTGGTAAATTTTACTTAAAGCGCAACCTTTTCCGCACCGCGTACTGCGCGTTTCACCAATATCTCAAGCTGTGTCCATCCGGCAAAAATATCGAAAACGCGCGTAAATACCTTGATAAACTGACGTCATACTCCAACGGCGTAAGATTCGATTATTATGACAGAGAGATTACACGCGCGTATCCCGTCGACAGCGCCATATTTTTTGAGCGGGAGCCCAGTCAAGGAATGTATGTGGTTCGCAGCGGCGCGGTAAAGGTAACAAGAATAATTGACGATAAAGAAATTACGCTCGCCGTGCTTAAAGCTGGAGATATAGTGGGGCAAATGGGTCTCATAGATACAAAACCACGCTCCGCAACGGCGATTGCCTGCGAAGACAGCGAGCTTTTAGCCATAGCGCACACCGCTTATCTGCCTATACTGAAAGACGGTGCACACATATTAGCGCGTATTTGTGTAACATTGGCGGAACGCATAGCGGCTCAGGAAAAAGCGGTTAAAGGTTTGCCCGAATGTCAGTAAAAAAAACTTTTAATAAAAAAATTTTCGCGTTTGCGGCATTTTTGTTTTTGGCATATGCGGCCACGGGGCAGGAAGATGAAATGTTTATTGAAATAGATCCCGCGGAACCGGCGGAGGAACGGCTGCCGCGTGTTTTTCGCGGGCTTAGTCTCGGAATGAGCCTTGAGGATCTAAAATCTGCGTTGAAAGCCGACCCCGCTTTCGTTTTCCGCGGCGACCGCGATGTTTCGTTTCTCCCGAACTCCAATCAAAACTTAGTTGACAGCGTGGGTAGTGATTTCATAAAACGGGCGTTTTTCCAGATTAAAGATGACGCGGTATTTGTCATGGCTTTCGAGATGAATACCGAAAAAGTGGATCATTACTCCGTGTTTACGACGTTTTCAAATAAGTACGGCGGCCCGTTGCTGCTGGATCCAAGACAGTCCGAGTGGGAAGACGACGAAACGCGGGTATATATTGAACGCCCCCTTACAGTCAAATACATCGATAAAAATGTTTTTGACAGCGTTATTTCCGAATCCCGCGCCGCGGAATCTTCCGCCGTTGTACAAAAACAAGAATTCCTTAACGACTTTTAACACGAACAGTACGCTGTCCGCTGTTTTTTTGCGCTGGAGGGCGCGGCAAATTGACGGATAAGATTTTTTATCATAGAATATGAACATGGGAGTTCACGGAACAGGCAAAAATAATTCAAATAGACGGCGCAAACTGCCAGCCGGCATCCTTTTTTGGATGGTTTTTTTCATCATAATTTTATTTTTGTTCATAGTGAATATGCCGACTATTCGTAAAACTCTGCAATCTACACGCCTTGTTGAGCGGCTCACAAATATGCCTGTCGAAGTGGGCGAAGAATCGCTGCCGGACGCGGAGCCGCCTATAAGCGTGATTACAGTTTCCCCGCCGGTGGAAACATATCCTGAGCTTACAGATGTGTTGCCGGAACTGTCCGCACCAGACGAGGACGCGGACACGCCAGAAAATGAGCCTGCGCCTGAAGTGGAAGCCCTGCCGCCACCAGAAGCGGCTATGCCTCCGCCTGCCGAAGTAGCCGCGCTGGAGGAAAACGCGCCGGAAACACGAGAGCGCGTGATATACTTCGTAAAAATAGACAGTTCCGGCTTGGTGTTCACCTCTCCTGTGCGAAGGCGCGTTCCAGTTTCAGATTCTCCGCTGATTGATGCGCTAAATCTGCTTCTGAGGGGGCCTACGGAGGCGGAACAAAAACAAGGTCTCACTTCGCTGATACCCGAAGGCGTTCGCATACAGAACGCCCGTGTTGCTGGAAATACGGCGGTGATAAGTTTCAATGAAAACTTTATGTTTAATAGCTACGGAGCGGAAGGCTACATAGCGCAACTGCGCCAAATCATCTGGACGGCAACTGAATTTCCCAATGTTTATGATGTGCAAATCCTAATAGAGGGGCGGCGCGTAGACTTTCTTGGCGAAAGCATACGGATAGGGCGGCCCATCGGCAGAGATTCGCTTTAAGCCACCGCCCGCCATCTTGCGTACACGCCGCCTGCTAATCCTCTTCTTGATTTTCTTTACGGTAGGAGGCAAACTTCCTTTCTTTTAGATTTTCCAATGCTTTCAGACCGGCCCGCGCCTCTATCCAAAGTTCCCGCGCCTCCTCCACCGCAAGGGAAGCTTCTGCGGCGTCTTTTATCAACTGCTCCTTGACGGCGTCCAGCCTCTGCTCGTACTTGTCATACAGATGTATATAAGGCATATTGTTTCCACCTGAAAAACGCTTTTCCATGACAGATTTCCTCTCGATGGCAAGGCTTGCCAGCTTGTTTTCTATTTGGGACAGCGCGCTCACAGCGCGGCCAAGTTCCGTCTTCGCACTGTTTTCGGCATGACCTCTTAATTTAAGTATCTTTTCCAGGCTGAACGTGAACTTTTTCATGCTTCGCCGCCGCCCATTTGAGCCGGGACATCGCCTGCCCATTCGGCTTCCGGTATCTCCACGCCTGCTATACCGCCAAGCGTGGAAAGAGTTTCGCCTAAGGAACTCTTTTCGCCAAGTCCCTGAATTAAAAAGTCCTCTATTTCGCCGTGTTTCGCTATTGCCGCGTCAACATCGGGATTCGCGCCCTGTTTGTACGCGCCCACGTTGATTATATCTTCTGATTCGGCATAGTC
>JAIRSB010000236.1 GCA_031255655.1 Spirochaetaceae bacterium
AATACTTTCTAAATCACTCATTTTGCAAAGTTTAGCATAAAGCGCAGATCTTTGGCAAGTGGGCTAAATATGTCTCAGCAGCAGTTTTACGTTACAAAAGTCATGCCATAACGCGTGCACGAGGCGGTGAATTTTAAGAAATTGAGCGCCAGCATTGAGAAAGCAGGAAAAGAATTGCCGGACAAGCGGCAGGACGAGTAAAGCCGAAAGCACTATTTGTTAGACACAGTCAAGCGCGTATTTGCTATCTTTTTCTTCTAGCATTCATCACGGCTAAACTTCCAACCCCCCGCATTGCGCGGATACCGACACCCCAAATCTTGAAGACCACCTACATAAGAAGCCAATGCCCCATACACCAGTGGAACCGCCGCCTCAATTACAACAGCAATAACAACCAACCATCTGCATAAAAGACTACAGCAAAAATCCGCGGGCTTCCAGAGCAGACGCGGTTTCCGCCGCCTTATCTATCATACGTCCCGCGGCTATCGGGACGAGCCGGAACGTCTCTGAAACGCCCGGTTTTCCGGCACGGGAGCGATAGGCGTTTTTCAGCGCGTCCCATTCGGCGAAAAAGCGTGGAATGAAACCAAGCATAAGGCTTAACGCGAGGCCTAACTTCGGGCGCAGCGCGGCGTTGCGCAACTTTTGCAGACGCGGACCCTTTACATTTTTCAAAAAGAATGCGACAGGTTTAAGCAGAGCGCGTTCTACGGCGCAGACCGCTTCCCGCGTTTCTGCCATAGTAGTTACCGAAAACAGCAAAGCTCCTGCGCAAAAAGACAGCAACATTCCCCAAAGAAACATTAGACCGCTTAAAAATCCCGATATGTTAAACACGAAAGGCGGGAATTCCAGAGACCTTCCGGCTATCACGAAACACCCCAACATGACGATGTTCCGGCAGCCGCGAAGCAGAGCGGCAGGCTTGATTCCGGCGCTTAACGCCGCCGCGCCCAGCGTAAGTGTCAGTGCCGCGGAACAGACCGGGTTCATGAAAAAAGCCGTTACAGAAAATACGAGCAGGCAAAGCAGTTTTACGCCCGCATTCAAGCGGTGGATAAACGTCCGTTTCGGACAGTACGAGTAAGGCGCTTCTATAGCCATGAGCAGTCTTTTGCGCTGCGGTACGAACAGCGCGGGTCCCGCGCGCCATATTCCGGTTTCAGGTTGTCCAGCACGTCCTCTGGCGTTCCATCGCACACGACGCACCCGCCGCAAAGGACTACGAGCCTGTCCGCGAAAGCCAGTACTTTTTCCAATTCGTGCGTCAAAATTATTACGGTTTTGCTGTCTTGCTTTAAGTCTAAAATTATTTGCAGAACACTGCGGACACCGTGCCAGTCCAAATTCGCAAACGGCTCGTCCATTATTATGGTTTGACAACCCATTGCAAGTATTCCCGCGACAGCAAGCCGCCTTTTTTCCCCACCGGAAAGACTTCGGGCGAGAAAATCGGATTTCCCATCCAACCCGGAGGCCTTTATAGCCGCCTCTACCCGTTCTTTCACGACTTGTGGAGGGAGTTTCAGATTTTTCGGGCCTAACGCTACATCCTCGTTCACTGTTTCCCCGATTATTTGCGCGTCCGCGTCCTGAAAAACAAGCCCTACAGATTTTCGCAAACTGTTTATCGCCCTTTCAATGGGGCTTCCTTTGAAAAGAACTTCACCGGACGAAGCTTCCATGAGTCCCGTGATGATTTTCATAAGAACCGTTTTGCCCGAACCGTTTGCGCCTGTGATTATAAGGCATTTTCCGGCTTCAATTTCAAGATCGATTCCCGTAAGCGCGGCGTGTCCGGCGGGAAATTTTTTTGAAAGCCGCCGGATAGAGAAAAGGACTTCATCCATTCAAGGCTTTTGCCGCTCCCTTTCGCAGACCGCACGCCGAAAAAACGGCAATTGTAGTTTTTATGATGTCTCCGACGATAAACGGCGTAAGACCTACCGCGAAAGTTTTTACCCAAGACGCGGACAGCGTCATTTTAAGCCATAACAGTCCGGGGACATACAGAACCGCCATCCCCAAAAAACCCGCGATGGCAAGCCTCCAAAGTGGCGTTGTCTTATCGCTTCGCGGCGTTCCCGCTATGAATCCGGCTAAAATCGCGGAAAGCGGGTATCCGAACAAAAAGCCTCCAGTAGGACCCGCGAATTGAACAAATCCGCCGACAGCTCCGGCAAAAACCGGAAGCCCTATAGCCCCAGCAAGCAAGTATAGCGCGGAGGCGGCTCCGCCCATCGCCGGTCCCAGCGTTAATCCCGCCAGCAGCGCAAACATATTTTGCAAAACAATAGGCACCGGTGTAACCGGCAAGGGTATGGCAACAAATGTCCCAGCCGCTATCAGCGCAGCGAAAAGCGCGCTTAGACTTATCCGTGCAAGCGAACGCCGGCCTGCGCCGAATTTTTCTTGCTCATCCTGAAAACCCGTGTTAATTTCTTTTTCCATATACCAAAACCTCCATAATACTAAAACCATGTCCTTGTATTATCGCCCTCCGTCACAGTCGTATGACGTACGAAGGAGGCATTCTTAAAGTTCAGCTACCGCCTCTATCTCTACCAGCGCGTTTTTCGGCAGTTGCCGCACGGCAACGGTGGAGCGTGCGGGCTTTCCCAAAAAATGTTTCGCGTATACCTCGTTGAACCGCGCGAAATCGTCCATATTGGCAAGGAAACAGCTTGTCTTTACAACTTTGTCAAGAGAAGAACCGGCGGCTTCTAGCACAGCTTTCAAGTTTTTTATAACTTGCTCAGTCTGAGCGGCTATGTCCGCCCCTATAATTTCGCCAGTTTTGGGGCACAACGGTATCTGCCCCGAACTAAACACAAGATTTCCTGAAACAACGGCCTGCGAATACGGACCGATTGCGGCAGGCGCAGTGTCTGTCTGAATTGTTTTCATCGTTTTTCCTTAACATTTATTTTTCTTAAAGTATACCGTCATTCGCGGAGCGTTTGACAGACCCTAGCGGCAGGCTTTAAGAACGAAGCGGCGTGTCCCTTATCGGAACGCCGTTTTCGCTTAAAAAACGCTTTATCTCAGGTATCGTGGTTTCTCCGAAATGCAGCATCGAGGCGACAAGAGCTGCATCCGCAATCCTCGCGGCAGCAGCAATCTGTTCCAAAGAACCAGCCCCGCCGGACGCTATCACCGGTATGGGAACCGACTCGGTTACAGCGTTTATCAACTCGATATCATATCCCGCGCCCGTGCCATCAGCGTCTATCGAGTTTAGCAATATCTCACCCGCCCCCAAATCCGCCGCTCGTTCAGACCATTCCAGCGCGTCAATCCCCGTATCTCGCCGCCCGCCATGTGAAAAAACATTCCAACGGGGCTTGCCGCCACACTCCCTCACTCGTTTTGCGTCTAAAGACACCACTACGCATTGCTTTCCGTAAGCGTCCGCCATCTCGCACAGTAATTCCGGCCTCAGCAGAGCCGCCGTACACACCGAAACCTTGTCCGCCCCCGCGTTCATGACAAGCCGCATATCTTCCACAGTGCGTATCCCACCGCCTACGCACAACGGGATGAACAGCTCCCGCGCCGCGCGCCGTGCGACTTCGAGCAGAATAGCGCGACTTTCGTGCGACGCCCCTATATCCAAAAATACAATCTCGTCCGCGCCCTCTGCGTTGTAACGCCGCGCAAGCTCGACAGGATCTCCCGCGTCCATGATGGATGCAAACTTCACGCCCTTCACCACGCGCCCGTTATCTACGTCCAAACAGGGAATTACGCGCTTCGCCGGCTTACAGCATAGAAGGTGAGAAGTCTCCCCCCTAATTCCGCAGTCCTCACGCTGCCGCTCCGCGCCGCCGCTCCGGTCTGCTACATTACCCCCCTCTACATGCGGGCTTTGAAGTGTCTCACGGACACCCGCTGGCGCGGACGTGCATTTACCTCCAAGCCAGTTTCCCAGCAACTTTAGTCCGGTTGTCCCCGATTTTTCGGGATGAAACTGAACCGCCGCCAATGCGCCGCGCTCGATGGCGCAGCAGTAACGCAGCGAATATTCCGCTTCCGCCGCGGTAACACCGCCGTCAATCTCGTCTTCTTGCGGTGCGACATAGAATGAATGGATGAAATAAAAAAACGAACCGTCCGGCAGTTCGTCAAAAAGCCGCGAGGCTGAGTACCCGGCGCTGTTTTTGCGAAAAAACACGCGGTTCCAACCGATTTGAGGGATTTTACGGCAAGGGAACTTTTTTACCGCACCGTGAACGATGCCCAGCCCCGCCTTCTCCGGCGCTTCTTCCGATGAATCAAACAGGATTTGCAAGCCTATGCACACGCCCAAAAACGGTTTGTCCGCCGCCGTCCATTCGCGGATAGCATCCGCATAGCCTGATTCGTTCAAGTCCGCCATCGTAGAGGCAAAATGTCCGTCTCCCGGAAAAATTATCTTTTCGAAAGGGCTGTTTTTTTGCAGTTCTTCCGGGCCCCGCGTAAAGCGGGCTTCCACCCCAAGCCGCGTGAGCGCGTTCATAAGCGAGCCTAGATTTCCGGCGCCGTAGTCAATTACTCCAATCAAAGCCATAGGGCTACTTTAGCACAGCCCTAGCCACGCCCGCCAGTCTGCCGCGCGCCCAAAAAACCTCTTTCCCGCG
>JAIRSB010000156.1 GCA_031255655.1 Spirochaetaceae bacterium
AAAAAAATAATTTCGCGACAGATTGACGGCATTGATGATACAATAAATAAATTGGTGTATAAACTGTACGGTTTAACACCGGATGATGTCGAAATTGTCGATGGATCATCGTTGTAAAAAAAGGGGAATCCTCTTTACAGCCGCCGGCGGACGCCGTTAAAATCGAAACTGTCAGAAAATTATTTTTCAACTTTTAAACAATTCAAGTTTAAGTCCAGCATGTTATTAATCCTCATCGTAAGTTTTTAAGTTTGATTGGACGAGATAGCTTATACGGCTATTCCCTTAATCGGGTATAATCCATAAAGGATTCGAAGTTAGACATTCCAATTAGACTAAATACTGTAACGAGGAATTCCCCAAAAATTCATTTTCTATATTTTTGAAAGTATTTTTTCAGGATCAAAATCAACATTAGTATTGAAGTTGACTGCGGCAATTTTTTCTTCTAAATCGTCCTTCTCTTTTTTGAGATTTGCAAGCATATCAATTACAGACTTTTGGTCGACTAAAAGCTCCTTGTCAACCTTAATCCGCTCACCCTTCTCGTCATATTCAAACACATATTCCCTGCCGCGCCGGCATTTTTGCAGAACTTTTTCGTAAAAAGCTATCTTGGCTTTAAGCGTTTCCAGCATAATAAGTGAATCCCTATTAACAGCATTAGCCTTCTCTATCCGGCCATTCAATTCAAAAAGAATGTCCATAATCTCATTAACTTCGGTTATCGCTTCTTTTATGGTTTTGCCATCACAAGGACTAGTATTTTCTTCAGTTCCGGCGGTTTTACTGAATTCAGCGTTCTCAATGGCGTTGATTAAATTGCTAATACGTTCCTTGAGTTTGTTTCGCAAACGAAACGACCTCGACAGATTGAACATCATTACCTCCTTCGCGCTAAGTTTCGGACTTTAATCGGACTTTAATTGGAAGTATAAGCCCGCATCCCCTGTTTTTCAACGTATTGACATAAGGGGACAGCCGCGATAAATTTTTGAAAAAGCGCGTTGGCGCTTTCAATATTTAGGAGGAAACATGAAAAAATTTATGTTTGTTACAATTGCGGCGCTGACCGTGTTTTCGTATTCTGCTTTTGCTGGCGGCGGCAAGCAAAGCGCGGAGCAAGGCGGACTTACGTTGGAAAAAGGTGTGTTAAGTATTGGAATGGAGATTGGTTATCCGCCGTTTGAATACTATGACATTGATGGAAAAACTCCAATCGGTTTTGACGTGGAGCTTGGAAAGGCGCTTGCTGAAAGGCTCGGTCTTACGCCGAAGTTTATCGATACCGCGTGGGACGGCATTTTCGCGGGCGTAGACGCCAACAAGTACGACTGCATTATATCGGCTGTTACGATAACGGACGAGCGCAAAGAGGTCTTCAATTTTACGCAGCCTTACATCAGCAGCGTGCAATCCATAGTAATGCTTAAGGATTCGCCTGTGAATATTGAAAAACCGGAAGATTTAGCGGGACTTAGGGTAACGTATCAGGCGGAGACTGTTTCGGATATCTATGTCGATAAGCTCATAGCCGACGGCGTTAAAATCACGGCGTTTGAGTATGATAAAGTTATAAATTGTTTTGACGAACTTAAAATAGGCCGTGTCGACGCTATTATGTGCGACAGCCCAGTAGCGTTTTACTATGTAAACACACCGGACAGCCCGTTCGAGGTTGTTTGGCAGGGAGATGCCGAGGAACAGTTTGGAATTTGCCTGAAAAAAGGCAATAACGACCTTACCATAAAACTGGACACCGCGCTTGATGAGATGTTCTTGGACGGCACAATGCAGAAATTATCGGAAGATATATTTAATGTTGACATGGTTTCCGTGGTAAAAAAATAAAACCGTGACAGCTTTTCAAAGAATAATAAACTGGATACCTCCGCTTTTAGAAGGCGCGCAAATAACAATTCTACTGACAATAACGGCGGTTTCCGCCGGACTTGTTTTAAGCCTTTTTCTCGCGCTTGGTAAAATGTCAAAAAATAAAACGCTTAACAGGCTTTGTTCCAGTTATATATTCTTTTTTCGCGGCACTCCGTTGCTTATGCAGTTGTATTTTATTTATTACGGATTGCCGCAAATTTCATCATATCTTATCATAAACGACCGCTTTCTTGCGGCTTTCATAGCGTTTGGGCTAAACTCGGCAGCTTACTGCGCGGAGATTATCCGGGCGGCGATTCAAAGCATAGACAAAGGGCAATTCGAGGCCTCACGCGCTCTCGGCTTGTCCTACATCCAGATGATGACACTGGTCATCGTCCCGCAATCGATACGCCGCCTAATCCCGCCTGTGGGAAATGAATTTATCATGGTGCTGAAAGATGCCTCGCTGGTTTCCATTATCGCGTTGACAGACATAACCAAGGCGACACGCTCGATTTCATCATCCAGCGCGTCGGCGCTTGTGTACATTCCGGCGATGATGTTGTACCTCCTCATAACCGCCGTGTTCACGTTCGTGTTTCACCGGCTTGAAAAACGCTTCTCGGTTTATTAGGGGTGGGCGGTTCATTAAACGGGGGCGAATATGTCAATGGTAAAGGCTGTCAATGTCAGCAAGGCTTTCGGCTCGCGCGCGGTGCTAAAATCGGTGTCGCTGGAAGTTGAGCAAAAAGAGGTCATCTGCATAATAGGCCCTTCGGGGGCCGGGAAATCCACATTTTTGCACTGCCTTAACCGGCTGGAACGAATAGATGAAGGGCGCATATACATTGAGGATAAACTGCTTTTCGACTGCAATAATGGCGTGAACAGGGTCAAAATGAGTTCCGCCGAACGCGCCGCCGCTCTGCTGGAAATGGGTATGGTGTTTCAGCGTTTCAATCTGTTTCCCCACAAAACCGTTATTGAGAATGTGATGCTTGCTCCCGTGCATGTCCGAAAAGTGCCGGTAAAAGAAGCGCGGGAGAAGGCGGAAGCCATCCTCGCCAGGGTTGGGCTGGCGGACAAGATGGCGGATTTCCCGTCCCGGCTTTCCGGCGGACAGCAGCAGCGGGTGGCGATAGCGCGGGCGCTGGCTATGGAACCTAAAATAATGCTGTTTGACGAGCCGACTTCCGCTCTTGACCCGGAACTGGTCGGAGAGGTGCTATCCGTCATGAAGAACCTTGCCGGCGGCGGCATGACGATGCTTGTTGTAACTCATGAGATGGGTTTTGCCCGTGAAGTTGCTGACCGCGTGGCTTTCATGCACGAAGGCGTAATTCTTGAGCTTGGCAGACCGGAAGATATCTTTACGCACCCGCAAAACGAGCGCACCCGCCAATTCCTGCAAAGTGTTTTGTAAATCCCTGTGAGTAAATATGAGCCGCTTCGACAACCCGGTTGGTTGTCTCCCAAGTCTTGCAAAATGCAAAACATTTTGCTGTTTTTAGCGGTTGTTGTTTAGAAACTGAAGTTTCTAAACAACTCTATT
>JAIRSB010000169.1 GCA_031255655.1 Spirochaetaceae bacterium
GGCTTTGAGGGGGACGATCTGCTGAAACAGGTGATTCTGAAAAACACCGGGACCGGGGAATGTACCAGCCTGGATGTGGACGGCTGTTTTCTTTTTATCGGCTTTATTCCAAACACGGGCATTTTTGAGGGGCTCCTGGATTTAAGCCCCGACGGTTACATCATCAGCACCGAAGATATGGAGACCAACCGGGCGGGCATTTTTGCCGCCGGGGACGTGCGGAAAAAGACGCTCAGGCAGATTGCCACCGCCGTTAGCGACGGGGCCATTGCTGCCTATATGGAGGAACAGTATATTACGGGCCAAAGCGTTTAAGAGGTTGATGCCGGAGGACAAACTGTTGTGATTTTTATAGAAAGTCTATGTTCATTTTCTTAAGCACGATTTTGATTTGTGTGAATAGTTAATGATGTGTTATGGCCATAGTTAGAAATTATGGGTTAGAGTTGTTTAGAAACTTCAGTGAATAAAAATCTGAACAAATGGTGCGGCCCGGTTTCTTTACGCCATGCTCTTTTTGTACGAGGTGAAATGCCGCGTTGTGAAAAACAGTGCGCGCCGGAATTCCGATGAGGGATTTTTAACAGACAATACAACCAACACGCCTACCTCAAAGTGGAAAAAGAGTGAGTTACGATAACACGGACGACTTGAAATAGACCTATCTGACTAATGGAGGCTCACACTGATCTTTAGCGGAAGAGCCATCGATTTTCTGACGTTCCATTTCCGCTTCATTATGCATTATATCAAGCTCGCGCATAACAGCATCCACGACAGCCTGCCTCTTATCTTCGACCCCGGACTTCGCAGCTTCCAACAGAGCTTTTTCACGGAATTCGCCGCAAGAAATCATTGGAGACGCGGTAATGCGCAGCACATCCTCGCTCACAAAGTCGTCTATCATGCCGCCTTGCCGTATATGCAAAACTTCTCCGTTCAGCGCAACAAGGCACATATAATCGAAATTTTTAATGTATGAGTCAACCTCGCGGACACCACGTTTAGAACCGGTATCCCATGGACGGTAGCGCGTACCCGCCGGAAACAGCAATACGATACGGCCCGTCCGCTTCAGTTCCTCCAGTTTTCGCATCGCAGAGCGGTTTATATTGATCATGCGCAGCCGTTCTGCTTTTTCTTTTTCGGTATCTGCACCAGCAGGAGTGCCGTCTTTCACACGGCTGGGGCAGATGATGATACGTGTATAACCGCCGCTGAAAACGGCTATTGCCGGGTTTTCTTCATTTAGTTTCATACCCGCGATAGAAATAAGTGCGTCGTTTATTTCTGCGCCCCGCGGATCCTCTTTGCGCAGCAGGTACGAAAACTGCGGTAAATCCATGTTGCTGTAGTGCTCCAGCAACAGAAGACACGAGGAACCACCGCGCGCCTTTTGCAATAGTTCATACAAATTATCTATACCGCTAAGACCGGAGCCTGGCAGCGCGAGACGCTCCACCATGCTGTCAACAAGAGCCAATGCCCGCTTATCGGCTTCCTGATACACGTTGTCGCCTGTGATATAGGTCGGTGCCCTAAAAAGCGATATGGCACTTTGAATGGTGTCGCTAAAAAGTGAGCTTAGAGTTTCCATAGCGTTATTATGCCAAATTATTGTCGGAATGCACAACCTTTAATCAAACAACGACAGTAATGAAAATAGTTTGTTTTTACCCCATAAGGTAGACAAGAAAAACCGATAAGCCGGATGGCCTCGGATTTGGGCATAAATGAGAATATGCTGCGACGTTGGATAGGATAGCAGGCTGGCTACTGTAAGCGCGGCGCACTATTCAGAGTCATTACGCTATATTTTACGAAAAGTGGTTGTAGAAAATATCATCGTCAAAAATCCCGCCGAATCAGTGCCACACATAACCGCGACCGGAAACCAATTTAATTTTTCTCAACATTGACGAACTGCGGCGGCTGGCAGCTGCGGACATTGAAGGTAGAGGGGTGGAAATAGAAAAAGCCTTCCTTTTTGCCTGCTATACGGGGCTTCACGTATCGGATTTGGAAACGATTACATGTGGGCAGATTGAAACAAACCCGATGCAGATTATCAAGCGGCAGGTGAAAACCCAAGAGGCCTCTTTTAATTCCGTATCGCTTATGCCTTCCTTCTCCGCAAACCGCGAAAACCACAAGTTCCAATTCTTTGAATGTATGTCCGGCTTGTTTGAAAGCTATCGCCACTTTTCGGTAATCCGCACTATATGCCATATTGACATCGCCGGATGTTCCTATGAAAAACTTAATACTTAAAATAAAATTGATCAAACTGTTATTTTCGGACTTTCTTCTTGTAAAAATTTCTAAAATGAGAATTGCTGGTAGGCGCATTGGGACCAGCAATTCTCATTTTAGAAAAACAACACCTTAAAACAATAAAATACAGACGAAATATGTATGAAATAGTAGACAATACTTAAAATAAAATCGATCAAACTGTTATTTTCGGACTTTCTTCTTGTAAAAATTTCTAAAATGAGAATGGCTGGTAGGCGCATTGGGACATCTTGCCCGAATTTGTAAAAAAAATTATATTGGACACAAGTTTTTGAATTCAAATGTAATAGCGTTCATCCGGCGAGAACGATTTGCCGGACATATTTAAAAGATTCAAGGAGATTTTATGGCACAACGTCAATTTCAAACAGAAGTAAGCAAACTACTACACCTCATCATTCACTC
>JAIRSB010000182.1 GCA_031255655.1 Spirochaetaceae bacterium
GACCGGACGGTGCGTCTTAAAGTGTGCTGTGGGATAAATTCAGGACTTATGATTGCTGGAGAGACCGGCCCCAAAGGGCGCGGCGAGTACACATTCACCGGAAACGCGGTAAAACGCGCTCGCCTACTAGAAGCACTTAACAAGCGTTTCGGGACGGATATTTTAATCAGCGAATACACGCTGGCTCTTGCCGGAAAATACTTTATAACAGAAGAATTGCCTCCAGTAAAAATTAGAGGCTCGAAGAAAGAGTTGCGCGTATTTGCGGTTATAAACGTAAAAGTTACAAAAAGCGGCATAAAACAGCCAAAACCGACAAATTTGGACGAACTGCGCCAAATGCTCTCAACTACCCCTGAATGAAATGTTTACAGCTGCCGACCATGTTGAATAGTGATATGGTTTATCGCTCAGTTCACTGCCGTAAATCGAGACATCCAAATTCATAAATGTAAAATTTAGCCCTATACCGCCGCTCGGCTGCATATCCCTGAAACCGGCGCGAAGCGATAAAACTTCAAGAAGGCGGATTTCGCAGCCTGCACTTATGTTCAACAATGGGTCCCGCGGTGTTTCTGATAGATTTTCCAGCAAGCCTAAGTAGTCAAAACTGAGAGTTATATCGCTGAAATATTTGTGCAAAAGTGAATCCGGAGGCAGAAGTTTCCATGATATTCCGATGCTTGCGCGTGTAGTTACTGGGATCGTAGCTTCGGCTATCATCTCCTGTTCCGCGATTTTTCCCACTGTGCTGTACTGCGTTACCAGCACAGGTGAAAACGGGTCGTATATAACGGCGGCAAACGACAGCGTTTCGTTTAGCGTCCAGCGAAAACCTATATCAGCACCCGCGCCCAGTTGCGTTTCAAACGGCATCTCCATTAAATCTTGAAGTATATACTTAACCTGCTGCAAATAGATTGGCCGTGAACGATAACCCATGCGTAAAAAAACTTTAGCGGTAATTCCTATATCAAAGTTCGCGTCCGGTCCGTTGTAAAGGCGTAGTCCATAAGCGCCGGCCAGCGTAAATTCTTCCGTTAATGTCGGCAGTACCATATATACCTGGTCCCTGTCCCAAGCTATGTTCAATTTTGAAACATTGAAAAATCCCACAGCATATCCGTCGCCAGTCCTTCCAAACGCGAAAGGTCCGCCTAAATCCACGCCTGCCAAGAAATTATCAACAAGAAAACCAGAAAATGCCGGCAGCGGATCATCCGTAGCAATGAGGCGGTAAACCAGTTCGACATCAATTGTATCAACGGCGAATTCCATATAGTTTTTTCGAGTAGCCGCACCGACCAAAGCGGCGGGATTCGTGAAAATGCTGGAAAAGTCACCGTCAAGTCCGGTGTGCGCGCCGCCGAGCGCGGCGTTGCGGGCAAACGGAAAACCCGCCGCGTCTACGCGGGAGGGCAAATCTTGAGCATTAAGCGCGAAAAGCGGGAGAAAACATAGCAGTTTTGCAAGCAAACATTGATTAAAATACATTAAAGCAATTCTCCTATTATCAAACGCTCCGTACCATCATAAATTTTCCGTGTGGAATTTACGGACTCGCGCAAGGCCTGCTTTCGGCGTGGGCGGCGATTATCTCTCCGTGTGCGTCCGCTCCATTTCCGGCAAAATCCGTTATTTTACATAGCGCCGCTTGCCCTTTGCCCACCGCAAAACCGCCGCTTCCAGCATCTGAACGGGTTCGCGCGCGAACTCGCAAATAGTTGGCGGTTAAAAGCTCTATGCATCCCCTGCTTCGGGCATCCGCCGCGTCCGATAGGCAGACAGCCGCGACCTCGCGGCCTATCCAGCGTCCTATATAAGACTTCCTGTTTTGGGCAGCAAGATTATTCAGGATTTGTACCCGCTTTTCAGCTTCTCGCTCAGGAACGCGGGGTCTATAGTCCCACGCCGCTGTCCCGCGCCGCCTTGAAAACGGGAAAGCGTGTATTTGCGCGAAATCCGCCGCCTCGCAAAAGTTAAGCGTCTCCAAAAAACGCTCCTCCGTTTCACCCGGAAAACCCGTTATGATGTCGCAGGAGATGAACGGGTCGTCTTTGACCTCCCGCAGCCGCCGGACAGCATCCAGCGCCGCCTCAAGCTCGTAACGGCGATTCATTCTTTTCAGCGTCTCGGAACTGCCGGACTGAATCGAGAGGTGGAAATGCGGCCTTATACGCGGGTGCCGCAGCGTCTCGAAAAAATCTTCAGTGAAAACGCCCGGCTCCAAAGACGAAAGCCTGATGTTTATCTCCTTCGTTCCGTCGAGCAGTCTTTGAAGCAAGCCGGACAATCCGGTTCTAACTCCGTTCACCAGCCCGTTCCACTGGCAGATATTCACCCCTGTCAAAACGGCCTCCGCCGCACCGGCGTTTTCCACAGCCGCGAGCCGTTCCAGAGCCTCCTCCGCCGGAAGACTGCGGGCTTTTCCGCGGGCGGCGCGTACAACGCAGTAGGCGCAGGAATTGTCGCATCCATCCTGTATCTTGAGAAAACAGCGCGAACGGCGTTTTCCGTCTCCGAACTCGCCTGTCATATCGAAACGGAACGTCTCCAAATCACCGCAACTGTCTTCAGACGGAACTTCATCCGCCCTGCCGCAAAGCCGTTCCAGCGCGTCCCGCAGCGCAGTTTCGTCCCGCGGGTTTTCTCCAGTCAGGCGCGACGGTATATCTAGTATCCGGCTGTTTTGGGCGGACGGAATGACGAAAAGCCGTCTTTTGCCCGGTGTCGTGCACGAAACAGAATCGTCAAGAGCTTCGATGTTTGCCCTTTCAAGTTCCGCGTAACATCCGGTAACGATGACGCAACGGCACGGATTCTGCCTGAGCGCTGCGCGTATCAGCCTGCGGCCTTTTTGCTCGGCTTTCGATGTTACGGCGCATGTGTTGATTACCAGCAGTTCCGCGTCTTGCGCTCCGCCGTCGATGGAAAAGCCCGCATTGGCGAATGCCGCGGCGATTGTGCCTGTTTCGCCCTGATTCAGCTTGCAGCCCAAGGTCTGGAACGCGACCGATAATGCCTTGCTCATTGCTTCGAAAACGGGGTGCTAACGCTGGGTAAGAGCCGCGTGAACGCGGGCAAGTCCGCGTCTCGCGTCTCCAAGCTGCGGGTCGAGCGACAACGCTTTTTCGTAAGCTGTCGCCGCTTCCCGCAATTCGCCTGAATTTTCCCGCGCGTAAGCCAGCCGCGCTTGCCAAGCGGCGTTTCCGGGTACATAGTGCAACGCGGTGGACAGCGCTATGTCGGCATGCCGGAAGCGTCCTAGTCTGATGTAAATCTCGCCCATGTAGTAATAGGCTATATCAATGCGCTGTCCCTCCGGCGCAAGATGGATGTAATCTTGAAAGTATTTAAGCGCCTCGTTATTGCGTCCCTGGTGGTAATTGATTTCTCCCATTATTTCCAGCAGGCGCACGTCATAAGGGCTTAACGCGAGGGCTGTCGAGGCAAAGGGGCGCGCCTCGTTGAAGCGTCCCAGCTTGATCAGGCTCCAGCACAGGACGACGTAGGAATCAATGTTTTGCCCGCCGTCCGCGTCTATTTCCGCGCGGCAGATGTCTACGGCGGTGTTATAGTTGCCGGAACGGTACTCGACCAATGCGTCCGGCTTTGTCTGGGCGCTCAATCCGGCGGCAGAGAATAGCAAGAAAAGTACGAATAAACGAATCGCAGTCATTTTCTTTATTCATTCACAACGAGTTCGCAGCATTTTCCCGTGTCATGGAGCATTTGCCGTTGAACAGGCAGCCGGATTCCATGCTGATTTCAGGCGCGCTCACGTTGCCTTCCAGAGTGCCCGTAAGCGTAATTTCGACACGCACCGACGCTGTTATATTTCCTTTGACTGAGCCTCTGATTATGACTCTATCGGCCTTTATATCCGCTTCAACACGTGCTTGTTCGTCAATGAGCAGTACGCCGGCCGCGTCAATAACGCCGCTTACTTTGCCTCGCACAAGAAACGATTTTTCAAAACTGAAAGTGCCAGCAAAATCAATATCCGGCGAAAGCACGGTATCAAAATCGTCGTCTTCAAGCACATCGTTATGAATATCTGTCATATTCTAAAGTTATCGTACAAAGCCGTCAACGTAAAGTCCTGTTCGGCAGCAATTCTCATTTTCATTCCAAGTCATCTTCTGCACCGATAGAGACCATGAAATCCCGCCATGTTTCA
>JAIRSB010000207.1 GCA_031255655.1 Spirochaetaceae bacterium
TATAGATATTTCTATATTGTATTTCGAGCAGACATCCCAAAATTCATCGCCCTGTTTAGGAAGCAGTACGCCGTTCGTGACAATCTGTATCCTGCTTTTCGGAAAGCATTCCCGTGCAATTCGGGTAAGGGCTGGGAGTTTATCGTTCAATAAGGGTTCGCCGCCCATCAGTCGCAGGAAATTCACTTTATCGGCACCTAATTCGGACAATCGTTTGAAGTCATTTTCATACTGAACAGTATCCACGAATTTCTCTTTAACGAGCGGAGAATAATGAGAGCAATAAGCGCAATTAAGATTGCAATGATCGGCAATATGCGTCTCTATATACAACTCCGACTTCTTCTGATATTTCCCGTATTTTTCCCAATAAAACCAGTACACTTGTTTGGCAATTTTTATTTCAAATGGCAGTTTTTTTAACACACTTTTAACAAAGTTTACAGCTTTATTAATCAGCGTATTGCTATTATCACTGGGGGGGGGGGGGGATTTCATTTTATTATTTTCCTAAGGTTCGATATATCTTACTGACTTCCGGTCAGAACGTACTGTTCAATGACGCGGGCGAGTCCGTCTTCGTCATTTGACATTTCGGTAACAAGACGCGCGGCTTTTTTTATACGGTCATCGCCGTTACACATGGCGATTCCTAAACCCGCCCAGCGTATCATGGATTCATCATTCATGGAATCTCCGGCGGCCAGCACAGCTTCACGCTCTATACCTAGAAGTTCTGACACTTTGGCAAGAGCGCTTCCCTTGTCTGTCGCGGGCGGCAGTATCTCAAGGTAGTAAGGCTTGCTGGTGAAAATCGTTACCTCATCGCCCACGAAGTTTCGCAGTATCACTTCCAACTGCCGCAACAGCATAGGGTCGCCGGGTATTACTAGCTTGTGGCAGCCTGCCGCTATCATTTCCCTGAAATTATCTGGGACAGTCTGTTCCATGCCGGTAAGCTTTTTTTCATAAACGGCAAATTCGTTATTGCGCGAGACATAGGCCACATCACCCTCGTATATCTGCACGGCAAAGCCTTCCGCGTCAACTAAATCAAAAGCGGCAAGAGCGGGTTTTGGTGGCAGAAGTGTCTGGCAAACTATATCGCCCGTTGCCGCGTCATGTATCAGAGAGCCGTTGCTGCATATCAGGTAACTGCCGCTCTTTTGCAGAGCCAGAAGCTTCGCGTAATAGGATACCGATTTGTACACGCGCCCCGATGCTAAAACCACCTTGACCCCTGCCGCGAGACAGCGTTTTATCGCCTTTCGCGTCCGAAACGAGATGCTTAAATCCGTTCGCAGCAGGGTATCGTCAATATCAAGGGCAATCAGGCGTATAGAGTGCATGAACTCATCCGTAACAGGCTATCATTATACCAGCCGCGATGGCGGTACCGATGACACCCGCAACATTCGGACCCATAGCGTGCATAAGCAAGAAGTTGCCCGGGTCGGCTTCTAGGCCGACTTTGTTCGACACACGCGCCGCCATCGGCACAGCTGAAACCCCGGCGGAGCCTATCAGCGGGTTGATTTTCTCTTTTAGGAACAGGTTCATAAACTTGGCAACCAAAATGCCAGCCGCAGTAGCAACGCAGAAAGCCAGCAATCCCAGCGCGACTATTGAAAGCGACGATGGGTTTAAGAACTTTTCCGGAGACATTTGGCTTCCGACACCGAGTGAAAGCAGTATCGAGACAATGTTCATAAGCTCGTTTTGCAAGGTTTTGGAAAGCCGGTCTACAACACCACATTCTTTGATGAAGTTTCCGAACATCATACAGCCAATCAGCGGGGCCGCGGACGGCAGCAGGGCTATTGTGAGCGAAAACACGATTAGCGGGAACATTATCTTTTCGGTCTTGGAGACATGGCGTAGTTGCTTCATTCTGATAAGCCGCTCTTCTTTTGTGGTGAGCGCCTTCATGATTGGCGGCTGTATTAGCGGGACGAGCGCCATATACGAGTAGGCGGCAACCGCGACCGTCGCAAGCAACGCTGGAGCCAGCTTTGCCGCGATGTAAATCGTGGTGGGACCATCCGCGCCGCCTATTATAGCGATGGCGCAGGCCTCTTTCGGAGTAAAGTTTACGCCCGGTATCAGGTTCATCGCGGTAACACCGAACAGCGTGCCGAACACGCCGAACTGCGCCGCCGCTCCTAGCAGCGCGGTTTTGGGGTTGGCGATTAACGGGCCAAAGTCCGTCATCGCGCCTATACCCATGAATATGAATAATGGAAAGAATTCGTTGCCAACGCCTGATTCGTATATTATATGAAGAAAGCCGTGCGGCCCTTCCCCCATGCCGGCAAATGGCACATTTACGAAAACCGTGCCGAAGCCTATCGGTATCAGCAGCAGCGGCTCGAAATTCTTCGCTGCTCCCAGCCAAATGATGACAAAGCCGACAATGACCATCAGCAGTTCCTGCCAGCCGAATATCGTTGTTTTGTCGCCGCTGGGCGTAAGCATTTCTTTAGCGTCGTTTATGAAAGCGTACAAACCGGTAGTTTCGGCTATGTTGCGGGCGAATGACGATATGGAAATCTGCGGTATTTCGCCATGTTCGGTGCCTTCTATCAAGCCGTCCATGTTAAGGTAGGAAGCTGCGCCCTTACTAGCGGCGCCCGGCACGCCGGGCGCCGCGTCCTGCGCTATGTCAGCCCCCGCGCTGCCATCCGCAGATGCGCCCTCGTCCGAAAGCGCGGCTGGCGTTCCGGGCGCGGACTGTGCATCGGGAGCAGACTGCGCCTTCGCGCGCGGCGCGAAGGAGAGCATAGCGGACAACGCCATCGCTCCCAGCAGCATAATCAAACATATTTTTGTTACCCACACCGGGTCTTTTCTGAAATTAAACATCCGCGTTACCCAATCTGAGCCAAAGCCTGCTGCGCTTGCACCGCTTGTCCTGTGGGAACTAGGAAATGTACTTTACCTGCTGCCGTCGCTTTTATTTCAAGCTCCATTTTCATAGATTCGATTATGAGAATAGTGTCGCCGGAAGCTACGGAGGACCCCTCCGCCACAACGTGTTTCAGCAGAGTTCCCGCTACAGGAGCGTTCACTGCCGCACCGCCTCCGCCTGAAGGCGCGGGCGGCAACGAGGAAGGCGCCGGAGAAGTCACGACTGATGGCGTCGCCGGAGCTATCGCCACAGTCCCTTCAGGGCGCAACTGAACATGATAATCCGCGCCGTTCACATTCACGATATACGCGGATGTGCCGCCTTCATCAGCTTTAGCCGGCTGGGACGAGGAGGCCGCCACCGCTGGTACGGCGAATTCGTTGCTCGATACCGGGCCATTCGACCTGTTTTTGAAGAAATTAGGCGCAACCTTCGGGAACATCGCGTAAGTAAGAATATCATCAACGTTGAGCGCACCGGCGGCTTTTGCTTCGGCCTCGATTTTCTCAAACTCGTTCGGGATGCTGTCCGCGGGGCGATCCGTCAAAACCGCCTCATATTTATTCTGGGCAAGCGCTTTTTTGACCAAATCGGGATTAGGCGCGGCGGGAAGCGCGCCATAGCGCCCCGTAACCAAATCCGCCGTCTCAGTGGTGATTTTCGCATACCTGCCGAACAGCACGTTGAACACGGCTTGTGTACCCACAATCTGGCTCGTCGGCGTTACTAGTGGAACGTAACCGCAGTCTTTTTGAACGACGGCTATCTCTTTTAGCACGTCATCAATTTTGTCCTGCGCGCCCTGTTCCTTCAACTGGCTTTCAAGGTTTGAAAGCATTCCACCCGGAACTTGGGAAACCAGAATGCGGGTGTCAGCCCCAAGGAAGCTCGATTCGAATTTGGCGTATTTTTTGCGTATTTCACGGAAATAAGCGGCGATTTCAAGCAGCGCCTTGGTATCAAGCCATGTATCGTACTCCGTGCCTTTGAACGCTTCCACTATAGTCTCCGTCGGGCTATGGCTCGTCCCCATCGACATTGAAGATATCGTCGTGTCGAGTAGTTCCGCACCAGCCTCCACCGACTTTAACAGCGTGGCGACGGAAAGCCCTGTTGTCGCGTGTGTGTGGATGTTGATGGGAATTTCCACTTTGGATTTCATCGCTTTTATCAGGTCGTAGGCTTCGTATGGCTTAAGCAGTCCCGACATATCTTTGATGCAAATAGAATCTGCGCCGAATTCGGCGTATTTTTTCGCGAGGTCCGCGTAAATTTCCTTGGTATGATACGGTGTTGTGGCGTAAGAAATCGCCATCTGAACATGTTTACCCGTTTTTTTAGCGGCGTCCGCGGCGCGTTTCAGGTTTCGCGGGTCGTTGCAGGCGTCAAATATGCGAAAAATTCCGATTCCGTTCTCCGCAGCTTTTTCGACAAACCTATCGACAATGTCGTCCGCGTAATGCCGGTAACCTAGCAGATTTTGCCCGCGCAGCAACATCATTATCGGCGTGTTCGGCAGTCCTTTTTTAAGCGTCCGCAGGCGTTCCCACGGATCTTCATTCAAAAAGCGGATGCACGAATCGAATGTCGCACCGCCCCACGCCTCCAGCGACCAGTAGCCAATCTTGTCCAGCATACTCAGCGCGCCTACCATATCGGCAGTAGTCATCCGCGTCGCTATCAGGGACTGATGAGCATCCCTCAAAACCAAATCATTTAGCTTAATTTTCGCCATAATAAACTTCCTCCTGCTATGTAATTCATAAAAATACCGGTGTTATTCACTCCGCCGGCTCTTAATTGCCGCTGTTATTGCCGCGACAACCGCATTATCTAAACTTCCCGGCGCCGCCTTGGCGGTCTGCCCAGCGGAGGGCGCGTCAATCGCGTCCTTATCCAAACCTAAAGCGTGGATTAATCGTCCCGCCGCACTGATTGCAGCTATCAAAACGACAAGAAAACTGAAAACCACGCTCATCCCCAGAAGCGCGAGCGCGCCACTTTGGTTGAACATCTCTGTTATGGTCATAAACCCTCCAAAAACATGTTTCCTAAGTTTAATAGAAAATCGTCCGGCTGGTATAGAGGGCGCGTTGCGCCACGAAAAATGTTACCGAAAAGAGCCCATGCCTCAAATTGAAAATGTTACCCAAATTACAATAAGAGTGCTCGAATGGACTTAAACATAAAAGAAAAACAGGTGGTAGACAGGGAATACAGTCCCTGTCACCAGAGGGCAAAAAAAAAGAAAAGCGGGCTCTGCTTGACGAATTCACCAGGCTGACCGGATACCACAGGAAATCAGCCGTCAGAGTTTTAAGTTGCAAGCCGATCAGGGAACTGACGGTCCAAGGACACGACAGGGCGGTAAAGCTCAAGCCGGAAAAAAGCGTTCGGCGAACCGTAAGGGCAAACATGTCTACACCGACGAGGTCATCGCGTCTCTCTGGCTGGTTTGGACGTTCTTTTGGCACAAATGTGGGAAGATATACTTGCCTCGCTTATGAGGCAACAGCATGGAGTACATCACCCGGTGGCCGGCGTTCAACATCACCTATAGTATAGTGGAAAAACTCGAAACCATAAGCCCGGCGATGATAGACCGCAGCAATTCTCATTTTCATTCCATGTCTTCTGTCTGGGTCAAAAGGGACACGGAAAACGCCGCCCACGCCACGGATGTAAAGTCGTTTATCGCTGCTCTGCAGGGACACTTAGAACTAGCGGTCAATAAGGAAGGAAACATATCCGATTATACCTAATAAAGTGAAATAAGAGGTGTGTATATGGGATACAGAACAGACATAACGGATAAGCAATGGGAGATAATTGAGCTAATCTTCAGGAGCAGCAAAGGTCAGCATCTGGCGCAACATCAAA
>JAIRSB010000020.1 GCA_031255655.1 Spirochaetaceae bacterium
CTTGAAGACGGCGTTTTAGCTATGGAAGCGCTCGCGTTAAAGCTGTCCGGCGTGAATACGGATTACGCGCCGGACAGTGCGGAGACTTTTCTTGAAGCGGTGGATGCCATCAACTCAAGCAGTACCGATTGCGTGTACAACATAATGATGAACGGCAAATTTACTGTCGATAGCGTTTCTTTTGTCCCAAACGGGAAAAAAACGATAATCTTGACCGGAGCTTCCGCCGGATGCCTCATCTCAAGCGGCGGAGGCTCTTCCGCGCTTTTTACGATTCCTGAAGGAATAACACTGATACTGGACGGCAACGCGGCGCTTAACGGAAACGCGGGCACGGCTGTTACCGTAGACGTGCGCGGCGGAAAACTCATAATGAAAAAAGGCGCGTCTATACAAGCCGGTATGCGCGGCGGCGTGATGGTACGCGGCGGCGGCAGTTTCCAAATGGAGGACGGTGAAATATCCGGCAACACACGGCCTTCCGGCGGCGGGGGCGGTGTATATGTGGGGATAGGCAGTTCGTTCACGATGCAAGGCGGCTCGATAACCGGAAATATGGCGGAGCTTGGCGGCGGCGTTTATGTGGGCGGCAGCGGCGCATCTTTCACGATGCAAGGCGGCTCGATAACTGGAAACATGGGAGAGCTTGGCGGCGGCGTATATGTAAGCGGCAGCGGCGCATCTTTCACAATGCAAGGCGGCGTTATAAGCGCAAACAGAGCGGAACGCGGGGGGGGCGTGTATATTGAAAGCGGCAGATTCGTCAAGAGCGGCGGACGCGTAGAGTCCGACAACTCATCATTTGACATGGCGCTTGTATACGTTTTTGACGGCGGCAAAGAACGTATAAACGCCGCCGGCCCGGGCGTGAAGCTGGACAGCAGCAGAGCGGGACAGTCCGGCGGCTGGGAGTAGGAGCGGCGGCGTGGATGAAGAGCGGAACTACCTGCGGGACTTGAATCCCGAACAACGCGCGGCGGTCTTTCACGAGGGAAAACCGCTGCTGATTCTGGCGGGCGCGGGTTCCGGCAAAACGCGGGTAGTTACCACGAAAATAGCCTACCTAATACGCGAAAAATCGGTGAACCCCTACTCGATTCTGGCGGTAACTTTTACCAACAAGGCGGCAAAAGAGATGGCGGAACGTGCCGCAGCGATGGAACGCTCGGCATCGGAAGCTATGTTGCGGACATTCCATTCGTTTGGAGCATGGTTTTTGCGGAGAAACGGGGAATACGCCGGACTTTCATCGAACTTCGTGATTTACGATGACGACGATATGATAACCGTGCTGGCTTCCATCGCCGAAAACAAGAAAAAAAACGAATTAAAGCTAATCGCTCATCAAATAGCGCGGGCGAAAGACTACTTTCTTACGCCGGAAAGCGCGGACCTCGCCATGATAAACCCCCGAAGCGGTTTCCGCGAGATATACGCGCGTTACGAGGAAGCCTTACGCAAAACCGGAAACGTTGACTTCGGCGACTTGATAAAGAAGCCTGTCGAGATACTGCGCGGCAATCCCGAAGCAGCGGAAAAGTTGCGGCGCAGATTCCACGTAATCATGGTAGACGAGTACCAAGACGCGAATGTCGCCCAGTTCGAGCTGCTAAAGGCCATCTGTTCGCCGGAAACATACTTGTGCGTTGTCGGTGATGACGACCAGTCAATCTACCGGTTTCGCGGTGCGGAAGTAAAAAACATACTCGAATTCCCGAAGCGGTTCGGCGGCGCGGATGTCATAAGGCTGGAGAAAAACTACCGCTCAACGGCGCATATCCTCGATGTGGCGGACTCGGTGGTGCGGCGAAACACGGGACGGTTGGGCAAGAAACTAAGCGCGGAACGTGGCAGCGGTGTAAAACCCATGCTTGCCTTTTTGAGCGATCAAGACAGCGAGGCTAGGGAATGTGCCGCGCTAATCAATAACTCCGTGCGTGTGCGGAAAGATAGTTCCTACTCGGATTGGGCTGTGCTGTACCGCACGAACGCTCAGTCGCTCGGATTTGAAAATGAGTTCCTGCGCCGCAAAATACCCTACCGGATAGTAGGCTCCCTGAAGTTCTACGAACGCGAGGAGATAAAAGACGCACTCGCGCTGTTTTCTTTCACTGTGAACACAAAAGACGAGGTGAGCTTCCGCCGCGTGGTGAACAAACCTTCACGCGGGGTGGGTGCGGCGGCGCTTGAACGCATTCTATCAGAACGCGCATTTACAGACTGGGATATTGAGGAGGCGTGCGAGCGCCTTTGCGCCGTGAGCGCTGGCAAAGGCGGCGTGGGGAAGGGCTCTTCGGGACTTTCGGCAAAGGCGAAGGCGGGGGTACGTGCGTTTATCGACGCCATAAACCAGACGCGCAAAACGCTGCTTATACCGCCGGAAGCGGCGCAGGACAACGCGGAACAAGACGAGGCAGCGGGACGCGTTCTGAAAGCGTCTCAAGGACTATCGCGCTGCGCGGCGGACTTGATTGAGAAGGCCGGCATCGCGGAGTATCACCGCGCGCACGACGAGGTAAGCGGCGAGACGCGGGCAGCAAACTTGCAGGAATTGGTAAACAGCGCGGCTTTATACGAGGCAACACCGGAGGGTCTGGCGGACTTTTTGGAGCACATCGCGCTTGACCGCGCGATTGAGCAGCAGGAGGACGGCGAGGCGCGGGTAACGCTCATCACGGTACATAACACGAAGGGACTGGAGTTCCAGCGGGTAATCATGACCGGCATGGAGCAGGGGCTTTTCCCGCGCGGCGATAAAGAAGGCGACGATTTAGAGGAGGAACGACGGCTTTTTTACGTAGGCGCGACGCGGGCTATGGACGAGTTGTACCTGACAAGCTGCGCGTACCGCCGTGTGTTCGGGCAGACAACTCCCATGCGCCCTTCTCTTTTTTTGGAGGAAGCGGACGCCTCGAAACTGCGCGTAGTGGGCAATCCGCCTTACGGCTTCAATCTGCCCGCACCATTATCGCGGAAAGGACAGGCCGGCGGCGGTGCAAAACTCAAAACGAGTTCGGACGGCCGCTGGCAACTTGGAGACCGCGTCTTTAACGAGGATTTCGGCTACGGCGAAATTGCCGCGATAAAAGAGGAGAACGAAGGCCCGGTAATTACCGTATGTTACGAGAGCGGACGGCGTCAGCGTTTTCTAAGCCGTGCCCAAAGTTCGCGTTTCATGAAAATCAAGGATTAGCCGCCGCTCCGCAGGCGTCAGGCGGCTAGAATTCGTATATCGATTCTTTTTCGCCAGTATCGATGAAAGCAAACTTCATGCCGCTGTGTTCTATGACCTTGATTTCACGAAACTGCGTATGTCCGACAATCTGATTAAAGCCAAGAACCGGATGAGAGATAAGAGATTTGGGCCGAATCCAGATGAGGCTTTGCGTTGGATCATCACCGTAAATATCCCTGCCGTTGAACGCAAAGATGCCCCTATCGCGCTTGAAAGCCTCGTTTATTCCCTCAATGTTTTTCACTCCGGCGGAATGCATTTTTTCAAGGAAAACATTCGATAAACCCGCGTGAGATATAATGTAGTTATCACTGGTAACATAAACCGCTTTCATCATGTCCATATTTTGTTCCAGAATTTCGTTTATAGTGCGGTAGTGTTTGTCCTGAAACCGCGAATACCTTTCCATCGGGATGCCCCTCAAATAGTGGTAATCGTGATTTCCAAAACACAGTTTGAGGCGTGAGTCTTTCCGCGCTGCTTCGCATATTCCCTCAAAGTTTTTGTATTCCTGCTCGAACGATGTCGTATATCCGTCAAAATAGTCGCCCAAGATATAAAAATCCGTAAAGTCTCGGCCTAAATAATTTTTCCAGTACGGCCTGCCGTGAATATCACCTATCGCCATCCGCATAACATCCCCCTTTCCCCACCCCTTAAATCCTAGCATATAGTACTTCGACGAGACAGCCTCTCCCGTCATTTCTAGCCCTAGCCTGCCAGGGCGAAGCAATCCGGCGGAGTGGGCGCCTCTGACTGGATTGTTTTGGTGCTATCGACAACCTGCCACGGCAACTTGCCGCTGATTCACAATGACGAGTATCCCAACAAGCGGGCTTGGGAGTAAGTTTTGCGAATGGACCGGCGAGATGTCTGATGGGTAGGGTGAGTGGGAGGGGGGGGGGGGGGTAAATCAGAATAGAGAAACTGCGAATGCCGTCGCGGACAGCGATGTAAAATCGCTGTCCGCGCAAGAGCGCCCCATTGACAAGGGGCTTTACTATCGTGTTCACTATATCGTGAGGTAAATTGCGGTATGAGCGGGAAAAAAAGACTGGCGGCATGTTTGGTACTGGAAGACGGAACTGAGTTTTCGGGCTGGTCTTTCGGGGAGGCACGTTCCACGGCGGGGGAGGTTGTGTTTAGCACAGGTATGACTGGCTATCCTCAGTCTCTTACCGACCCCAGCTTTCACGGACAGATACTTGTTGCCACTTATCCCCTGCTTGGGAATTACGGTGTGCCGGTGAAACGAAAAACGCTCACGCCTTATTTTGACGAATACGGCATACCCGTTCATTTTGAATCCGGACGAATACAGGCGGCGGGTTTTGTTGTTTCAGAAAACTGCGAAGAGCCAAGCCATTTTTCATGCGGCGCGTCATTGTCTGCGTGGCTCGAAAAAGAGCAGATACCAGCGATATGCGGGGTAGACACCCGCGCTCTTACAAAACGCCTGCGGGAAGAAGGGGTAATGTGCGGCAAAATCGTCGTGGAGGGGCAGGGCGATGTGAGCTTTGCTTCCGGCGACATCAGCAATCCGGTCGCCGATGTTTCGTGCGGCGAAGTGATGGTATACACGCCGCGCACGCCCCCCGCCGAAGGGACGGACGGGGGGCGGCGACTTAGGATTGCGCTGCTGGACTGCGGCGTTAAAGCGAACATTCTGCGTTGCCTGCTCTCGCGCGGGGCGGAAGTGATTCGGACACCTTGGGACAGCGAATTGCGCGACATTGACTATGATGGGATATTCTTGTCGAACGGTCCGGGCGACCCCAAATCCTGCGGCAGAGCTATTGCAAGTCTGCGCCGCGCCTTTTCGGTTAAAAAGCCGATCTTTGGCATCTGTCTGGGCAGTCAGTTGATGGCTCTTGCCGCGGGCGGCGACACCTATAAACTGCCGTACGGGCACCGCGCCCAAAATCAGCCTTGCGCCGTTGCCGGAACAAACCGCTGTTACATCACAAGTCAGAATCACGGTTATGCAGTGCGCGGCGAAAGTCTTCCGCTTGGCTGGGAGCCTTGGTTTGTAAATGTTAATGACGGCACGATAGAAGGCATTCGCTCCGCAGACGGCTTGTTTTCCGCAGTCCAGTTCCATCCCGAAGGCTGCCCCGGTCCTCGCGACACTGAATTCCTCATCGACCAGTTTCTCGACCTGACGCGGCGGCACGCAAGTTAGCGCGAAGGGATATGCCGCCCGCGTTTTACAAAGAAAAGCGGACAAATTTGCCCCAAAGAATACGCTTTTGGCATATTGAACTTGTTTGACAACTTGGTTAGTTGTCTCCCAAACCATTTTTGCGGTTGTTATTTAGAAACTGAAGTTTCTAAATAACTCTATTTTTAAGGTATAGGTGCGTTTTATGTTAATAATAAAAATTCTGCTCGGACTTTTAGGGCTCGGCATTGTAGTTTTTGTGCATGAATTAGGACACTTCATAGCAGCCCGTTTGGTAGGTATAGATGTTGAGGCTTTTTCACTGGGTTGGGGTAAACCCATCCTCGCAAAAAAAATAGGCAGGGTGGAATACCGTTTAGGGATGTTCCCCATAGGCGGTTACTGCAAGATGCGCGGCGAAAATGAGTTTGAACAAGCGTGGGAAAACAGTAAAAACGAAAGCGGGGCGGAAAAAGGCAGTTTTCTTGGCGCGTCTCCTTCCGCCCGTATCTTTGTCGCCGCCGCCGGCCCTCTGTTCAACCTGCTGTTCGCCGCACTCGTTTTCACTATTACTTGGGGGACGGGGTTCGAATTCACCACGATGAGTAACCGCGTTGTGCTTGTTTCCGATGTTTTCCCTGATGAAGACTATCCCGCGTCCCGCGCCGGAATTAAAACGGGAGACCGTATAATCGAAATTAACGGCAAGAAAGTCGAAAATTACCGCGATGTACAGACCTTGATAGGGGTAAACGCGGAAAAAGAGCTGCGTTTTAAGATTTTGCGTGAGGATGAGGGTGCGGGGGCAGACGCGGAAAAAACTACTGAACCAGAAATTGTCGAATTGTACATCTCGCCTGAACTGGAAAAATCGAGCGGGGCAGGGCGTATCGGCGTATATTTCTGGGCTGACCCGGTTATCGAAAGCGTACTGCCGGACAGCCCCGCCGCGGAGGCGGGGCTGGAAACCGGAGACCGCATATTGACAGCAAACGGAGAGCCGGTTGAGTATTCCGTGGCTATGCTGAAAATCCTTGACGGCGGCGGAACGCGCCCGCAAACCATCGACATAGAGTTTGAACGCGGCGGACAGCGCGGCCACACCAGCCTGAACGTGCCGGCGGACGACAGCGTACCGCTCGGAATAGCATGGGAGACGCTGAAATATCGCACGCCGCGTTACTCCGTTTTCGGCGCGATAGGCAAAGGTTTCAGCGAAATGTGGGACACACTGATAGTTTCGGCGCGGAGTCTGGCTTTGCTTTTCCGCGGTGTAGACCTTACAAAAGCGGTTTCCGGTCCCGTCCGCGTGAGCTATATGGCGGGCGAAGTCGCGGCAAACAGTTTTAGTCAAAGCGCCGGAGACGGACTGCGGTCAACGGCTAATTTTCTAGCTCTCATTTCTATCGCGCTTGCCGTGATGAACCTGCTGCCGCTGCCTATACTTGACGGCGGCCTCATCGTTCTGTTCCTGATAGAGATGATACGCCGCCGCCCGCTTCATCCGCATCTTATATCGGTTTACCAAACTGTGGGCGTGGCGCTAATAGGCGTGTTGATGTTGTTCGCGGTGTTCGGGGATATACTCTTTTTTGTAAGGGGTTAATGCCGTGCGCCTTTCCGTATTTGCCGGAATCGCCGCAACCGCCTTGTTTTTTACATTGCTTGAGCCAGCCGCCGCGGATAATCCGCCGCCGGATGGTCGAGTTGACGGGTGGCTTACGCGGCCTGACGCCGCTTTCATAGCGCCCGCGCACCGCGGAGCCGTTACCAGCGTCGTTCATGACGGAGCGGGGAATGTTTTCAGCGCCGGAAGCGACGGCTTTCTTGTCATTTGGGATGGGGAGAATAGTACAGCACGGGAACGCTTTCAGCTTAGTCCTTACACCATCGAAAAAATCGCCGTGCGCCCCGAAAAACGCGAGCTTGCCGTGTACGAAAGCGACAGTGTCTCTTTTTACCGTGTGTCCGTCTGGGATTACGCGGAAAAAAGGCGGCTTTTTACCATTCCGCTTTCCGGCCCCGCACTTTATTGCGATTATACCGCGCTCGGCGGCTACCTTATAATCTGCCTTAGCAGCGGCGTTTTGCTTATCAACGCCGAAAGCGGCGAACAGTACGGCGGCAAACTTGGCGAATATCCTGTCAGCTTTGCCGTAAGCAGCCGCACGGAACGCACTTTGCAGATGTACTCTCCCTTAGGTGCGCTCTATTATTGGGACATTGAAAACTCAAGCCTTGCCCAGCAAATTTCCGTCCCCCAAAATCTCCGTATGCCGCTGGTGTTCGGGAACTTTCGCTTTCTGGCCGGACAAGACAACGCCTATCTTTTCGTGGTGGACGCGGTCTCCGGCAAGACCTTTTATCAAACGGAAGCGGTGCGCGGCAGTCTGTTATTCCGCGTGGACAATGACGATGCCTCTTTTTTCCGCGTCTCCTTTGATAACGACGGCAATCTCCGGCGGGAAGTTTTCACCGTCAGGGATGGGGGCGTCCGCAGTGTAGAATCGCTTGTGGATACCGGAGGCTTGGTTTCCACCGCCGCCGCCTTTGGTTCACCGCGTTTTTTGATTGGCTTGGATGACGGCAGGCTCGCCGCTGTCGGCGACAGCGGCGGCATTACCGGCGGAATGTACGGAAGACATCCCGATGGTGATGTTAAGTTCTTTTCGTTCAAAAATCAAAGCCGCGTTTTTGACGCGGCGGCTTTGAACAATGTGATAGCTTTTACTGGAGAAAACGGAGGCGGCGCTTTTATCCCTGCGGATTTTAACGAGCTTCTGGAAAGCGATACGATAAACTTTTTTAATACAAACTCGGCGGACCGGATTTCGACAGACAACGACAGCGTTTTTCTATTTTGGCAGCGCGGCGGCGATATGGATTCTTTAGAGGATTCCCCCGGCGAACTTAGAAATAGCTTCACGATTGCGAAAACTCCGGTAAACGAAAACGCTCCGGTTGAATATTTGATTGACGATTCCATAATGCACGGTCCTTTGCGCGGAGTTGATATAAACGAAGGCAAAATTCTATTTTTGGATGTTTCGGGTTACGCGATAAAATTTTCTGTCGATGCGAATGACGAGCAGCAGAAAATGTTTTTGTACGCATCCCCGCTGTCGCTTGACGCGGTATTCGTTGACGCCCGCAGCGTCCTCATAGCGCGTAACGCGGACACCGGCAGGAACGCCGCGCCGTTCTTGCTTGTTGACAGCGTTTCCGGTGAAACGCTGCCGCTTGCTTATCCCGCGTTTATGGCGTTCAAACTTTATAAAAGCCCGCGAAACAACGTATACGGCGCCGTGCTGAAAAGCGTCAACCGCCGCGTAAAGACGGAGATTATCAGGTTTGACGCGGAACATCCCGAAAGTTCTCGCGCGGTTCATGAATATGACGGGGAGTACGTTAATTTCTCTTTCATCGAATACAGCTTGGACAATGTTGAATACCTGTTAAGTTCCGCGGGCGGGGAAGGGGCTTATATAATTCCGCTTGACGGCCTTCAAAACGGCGAAGCGCAGAAAATGATAAGGCGGACACCCGCTTTCCCGCACGGGCTTTTATCGCTGGACGAAGGTTTCGCCGTGATTGACGGGGACGGGTCTATCGCATGGTATGACGGCGCGTCCGGCGAGGCTCTCGCAATTTTGCGCATCTATGAAAACGAATGGCTGTTGTCAACGAGTAACGGAAAGACAAAGCGCGGCGCGGTCAATGCCGCGACTTTGGCCTCGGAGTTTTAGCGGAAAATGCAAGCCAAGCTCGCGAAGGCGCGGGGCTAACTGAGAGACGCCCCAAACTCTCTTTCGGGCAGGCTGGAGTTGAACCAGCGACCTCTTGATCCCAAACCAAGCGCGCTAACATCTGCGCCACCGCCCGTGTAATAAAACACTATTAATCTTTCACAATAATGTCAAGGACAGGCAACGTCACGGTCGGGGAAGCCTCGTCATTGCAAGAAAGGTACGGCGGCGGGGTAGGGGAGTATTGGCAGACATCAGGTTTAATTCCCGCGATGGGAACTTTCGATGGCGGCTTTCACGAATGCCGTAAACAAGGGGTGCGCCGCGGTTGGCTTTGACTTGAATTCAGGATGGAACTGAACGCCGACTCCCCACGGGTGATCCGGCCACTCAACAGATTCAACAAGCGCGTCATCAGGAGTAACCGCGCTGATAATCAGACCGGAAGCAGCCATGTCGGAACGGTAGCGGTTCGAGAATTCGTAGCGGTGGCGGTGCCGCTCGTGAATAACAGCCTCGCTGTAGGCTTCTTTCAGCCGCGTCCCCTCGTGAAGGCGGCTTTCGCTGTTACCAAGCCGCATGGTCCCGCCCATCATCTGCGTATCAATCTGGTCTTCCAGCAGACTTACTACAGGATGCTCCGTATCGTGCGCGAATTCGGTAGAGGCAGCATTTTTCCAGCCCAGCACATTTCGCGCCCACTCTACAACCATCACTTGCATTCCAAGGCATATCCCAAAATACGGCGTCTTGCGCGTCCGCGCCCAAGCCGCCGCCTGCGCCATGCCATCCACACCACGCCCGCCGAAGCCCCCCGGAACCAGAACGCCATCCACCGGAACGCCGCTTTCATCACCCATCGCCTCGTCAAGATTTGCGGCAGCCTCCAGCTTCGCGGAATCTATCTTAACAATCTCCATCTCCACACCGCAGGCAAGCCCAGCATGAAAAAGCGCCTCGTATATCGACTTGTAAGCGTCATGCAATTCCATATATTTGCCCACAACACCGATGCGAACCTTGCCCCTACGCGCGTTAAACTTGTCCATCATCGAGTACCACGCCGAAAGATCGGCGTGGCGCGTCTCCACACCCATTTTTTTAAGGGCTATCTGGTCTAATTTTTGCTCGTGAAAAATCAGCGGCACCTGATATATCGTCGTTTTCACATCATACGAGACAATCACCGCCTCGTTTTCGACATTGGTAAACAGTGCTATCTTGCGGCGCGTAGCGTCGTCCAGCATTGCCGGAGAACGGCATATAAGCACATCAGGCTGAATCCCCAGCTCTTGCATCGCCTTAACGGAATGCTGCGTGGGCTTCGTTTTGAGTTCCGCGCCCGCCACCTCCGGTATCAGCGTAAGATGAACCGAGAGGGCGCTATTCCTGCCAAGCTCGTGTATCATCTGACGCGCCGCCTCAAGAAAAGGGATGGACTCAATATCGCCGACAGTGCCGCCTATTTCCACTATTACCACGTCATTATCGGGACTTTCGTTGGATACATCGTGAATGCGCCGCTTGATTTCATCCGTGATGTGCGGAATTACCTGAATGGTGCGCCCCAGATAGCGCCCTTCGCGTTCCTTGCGGATAACCGCGTCATATATCTGCCCCGTAGTTATCGAGTTGGCGTGGGAAAGCGGACTGGAAGTGAAACGCGCGTAATTTCCAAGGTCAAGATCCGTTTCCGCGCCGTCATCCGTAACGTAAACCTCGCCGTGCTGATAGGGGCTCATCGTTCCGGCATCAACATTGATGTACGGGTCGCATTTTACCATACGAACATTAAGTCCACGCCCCTCAAGCAGCGCACCCAGCGATGACGCAGCCACCCCTTTCCCCAAACTGGAACATACACCACCCGATACAAAAATGAACTTTTTCATGGAAAAAAAGTCTATCATTTTAGAAAACAAGAGTTAATACTGTTAGCGATATTGGATTTGTTCGACAATCCGGTTGCTTGTCTCCCAAGTTTTGCAAAATACTTTGCATTTTGCCGCTTTTTAGCGGTTGTTGTTTAGAAATTGAAGTTTATAAACAACTCTACTCCTGCAAAAACCCGTACTCATAGATTTTCGGCTCGATTTTCGCAGCGAGATTCGTATGTTTTTCCCTTAGTGTTTTTATCAAAGCGTTGTAGGTTTCGTCATTCGATTTTGCGTTCATCTTTCCGGTTTCTTTGCGCCCTTGAAAATATTCTCGAATATCGTAAAACGAAGCGTTGACGGAGGCGGT
>JAIRSB010000025.1 GCA_031255655.1 Spirochaetaceae bacterium
CTGGTTAGTTTTGTTTTTCAGGATACTTTCCTGTTCAAACAAAGCGTGGCGGACAATATTCTGATTGGACGCAAAGACGCAAGTCGCGAGGAAGTAGTTGCTGCCGCCAAAGCCGCGCAATGCCACGAGTTTATCGAAAAACTACCGGCGGGATACGACACGATTATCGGAGCGGACAACGTTCATCTGTCAGGCGGCGAAAAACAGCGCATCGTCATTGCGCGGGCTGTCTTGAAAGACGCGCCCATCATCGTGCTGGACGAAGCGACAGCGTTCGCCGATCCGGAAAACGAGCAGAAAACCCACGCGGCGTTTGAAAAACTGTTGAAAGGAAAGACCGTTGTAATGATAGCGCACCGGCTTTCTACCGTGAAAGGCGCGGACAAAATCATCGTGATAGACAAAGGACAGCTTGCCGAAGAAGGCCGGCACGAGGATTTGATTAAGGCAGGCGGTCTGTACAGTATCATGTGGGAGCAGTACAACGCCGCGCTTGACTGGACTATCGCGGGAGCGGATAAAAAAGAGGAAATAGGAGAAAAAGATGTATAAACTACTGCAACTGGATAAAGACGGGCGCAAAATGTTTAACGGCGCCGTAATTGCCTGCGTTTTAACGAATCTTACGCTGTTTTTGTCGTTTATGGCGGCGATGCAGTTTATAAGCGTTCTGCTGGGGCCGCTTGCAGGCGGCGGCGCGCTGGACGTAAAAAGGCTATGGCTGTTTTTCGCCTGCGCTTTGGCGGCGGCGGGGGTGTATTACGCGGCGTTCCGCGGCGAATATCAGAAAACCTACACGGCGGCCTACAACGAATCGGAGAAGATGCGCGTCGAGCTTGCCGAGCGCATACGCAAGCTGCCACTCAGTTTTTTTAACAACAAAGACTTGACGGAACTAACCACAAACATGATGGCGGACTGCGCGTCGATTGAACACGCGATTAGTCATGTCGCGCCGCAATTGGTCGCGTACAGCATAGCTTCGGTTTTGATTTGCGGTATGCTCGCCTTTTATGACTGGCGCATGGCGGCAGCTCTCTTTGCCGCGCTGCCGCTTTCTGTTGCCGTAATACTGCTTTCAAAGAGGATACAGCGTAAGTACAGCGAACGGCTGGTGGCCGTCAAACTGGAGGCGGCGGAACGGGCGCAGGAGTATCTGGAAGGCATCAAGGTGATTAAAGCCTTCGGACTTTCTGGAGAGAAATTCACAGCCCTTGAAAGCGCGCTTGGCAGACTGAAAAAAGAATCTTTCAAATTCGAGCTTATCGCTGGAGCTTTGATTACTTCATCGTCGGTGTTTTTGCAGGCGGGAACAGGGCTTGTAATCTTTGCTGGCGTTACCCTCTTGAGCGGCGGGGAAATTGATCCGCTGAAATTCTTTTTCTTTACGCTAATAAGCGCGACAATTTATTCGCCGCTGCTTGTTATATTGACTCTGCTGCCCGAATTTTTTTATATGCTTGTCTCTACCCGCCGTATGCGCGAACTCAGGAACGAGCCTGTGATGACAGGCAGCGAAGACATCACTCTGCGCGATTATAACATTGAGCTTAAGAACGTCAGCTTTGCGTACCGTGGCGGAGGCGAAAACGATGTGGTTAAAAATGTAAGCCTTAGCATTCCGCAAAACGGGGTATGCGCGTTTGTGGGGCCTTCCGGCAGCGGAAAAACAACGCTTTCCCATCTTATCGCACGTTTCTGGGACGTGCGGGACGGCGATATACTTGTCGACGGCGAAAGCATTCGCGGTATGGACCCGGAAGCGTTGATGCGTTTTATGAGCTTTGTGTTTCAGGATGTAATTCTTTTTAACGACACGGTGATGAATAACATCCGCATAGGGAAGCAGGGGGCGGCGGATGAGGAGGTTTACCGTGCAGCGCGCATGGCGCGCTGCGACGAGTTTATCCGGGCTATGCCCAGCGGCTACGAGACAGTAATTGGCGAAAACGGCTCCACCCTGTCGGGCGGCGAGCGGCAGCGGCTGAGTATTGCCCGCGCCCTGTTGAAGAACGCCCCCATCGTCCTGCTGGACGAGGCGACAGCCTCCCTTGACCCGGAGAATGAGACGGAGGTTCAGGCGGCTTTGTCGGAACTGGTTAAAGGACGCGCCGTTATCGTAATAGCGCACCGTTTGCGCACCGTGCTTGGCGCGGGGAAAATCGCCGTAATGGAAAACGGCCGCCTTGTAGAAGAAGGCAGCGGCAGCGAACTGCTTGCCAAAAACGGCCTTTTTGCGCGGCTCTACCGCATACAGCGGGAGAACATCGGCTGGAGTGTGTAGGGCGGGGTAGGGCAGAGGGTAACGAGCCTATTCCCCAGTGTTAGGGCAGCAGCCGCTGCCCTAACACTGGCGAACCACCATCCCACCATCAGCAATCCCCCCAGCAAAGCCGCCCCGCCGCCCGCATCCCGCTAGCAAACAACAAACCCAGCCGAATAATCCGGGATGTTCACCGACTTTAGACGCAGACTTACCGGGCCATTCAGCGGAATATCCCGCCCGCCGCGATCCAAAGCGCAGGAAACCTCCATGCCCAAATCCGGAAT